>NZ_JAUBTR010000045.1:0-55255 GCF_036705045.1 Microcoleus sp. BR0-C5 | reverse complement strand
CTGTGGCGCCTGTAGTGCCGGCATAATTGTTACCTGCTAAGTCTTTAATTGCACCGGCAGCAATTTCAACGTAGTAACCAGTGCCGTTAACTAAGTCAATAGTTGGATTAACTGTGACGCTACTACCGCTAACGGTGACATTAGTGGAGGTAACGTTGATAGTTTCCACCACTGAGTTGTCGGAGACTTTCTTGATGACAATATTGCCAGTGCCTTTTTGTACAGCTTCACTCAAGGTGACGACTAAGTTAGCAGCAACTGCAACACTGGTGGCGTTGTCTGCGGGGGTGAAGGTGGCTGTCGGGGCTGTGGTGTCAGCTACTGTCCAGTTGACGCTACCCGTCAGTGTAGCATTGTTGCTATTGCCACTGGTATCGGCTGCAACAGTACCCGTTCCTTCATCCAACTTCCAATAACCTATCAACCCAGCAGAGGGACTGATAGATATATCCTTGTTGGCTTGAATTTCAGCTTGAGTACGGGCAAGGTTCCACACTCGAACTTCGTCTATTTGACCATTATAATTGGTTCCACTTACCTCCTCATTGCTACCAATTCGGACATTGTAAATATTGGTAGAAAAAATGGCACTGCCGACGTTTGATTGGGCGTTCAGAACACCATCAATATATAGGAGTACGTTAGTACCATCGTAAACGGCTCCTACATGATGCCATTGACCGTCGTTGACGTTTGCAGTTCCATTAACGTACTTAACTCCTGTAGAGGAGTTGAAAGCGAACTCCAGACTGTTTGAGGTTGATGATCTCGCCAGCCGCCACGCCGAATTTCCTTTAGCAATAATCGCTTCCCAAGCAGAGGTAAAATTAGGTTTTATCCAGGCTTCAACGGTTAGGCGATTGGTGGCAATGTTGAAATTTGGGTGACTCGGAAGACCGACGTAACCTCCGTTGAGATTAAGGGCCGTGTCTTTCGGAGCAAAAACACCGTCATAGGTTGCCATCGCTTCGCTGGACAAGGCAAGGGAAGCTTCAATTGAACCGGTGGTTTTTTCCAATTCCCAATCCCCACCGAGTGCTGCATTACCGGTCTTGTTGGTGGATGCTGCCACATCTGCCCCTGTGATTTCGCTGAGGCGTTTTACGAAGGTTGCTCCAACTTCTCCGGCTGCTACATCGCATCCATAAAGTAGAATATCCCCATTTGCTGTCAGCGCACTTCCCCACTGTTTTATCTGAGCGCTAAAATTTTCTAGGTTATTGTCATTGAGTATGTCAGCACCTAGTTTTAAACTGCCTTCGCTGCCGTGAGAAACTATATGAACTGCTTCAATATCTTTTTGATCTGCCAATGCGTTAGTAATTTGGTCGATCGCGCTGGAATTTTCATTTAAAATCACAATTTGAGCGGGATCGATGCCTTGGATCAGGCTTTGATAATCTTGTACAGAGGAGTCAACGAAAATAATTTGCTTGTTCGCGGTTGGTACGTTCATAATTACTGACATCCTTGATATCTATGGTTTACATCCAAGTCTGGTCGGGGTTGAAACCCGGGTCTCGCTTAAGTCCTCGCTATGAGGACTGAATAATTTATTAGTCCTATTGATCTAATAAATCTGGCTGTAAAATTATTAGCCCGTTCCGCTGGAGCATTAAATAAATAATCTGGAAACATCAAAGGCGTTGCGCCGAATTAGTAGCTCGATGCTATCCATCAATACTTCGGACAGTTTTTTAACGGCCCCGTAAGCCTTACAGAGCAAGCCCTGCCCTTTTTAACGCATTTTAGGAAACTTAGCGCTGGACTTAAACCTTGAAATAATAGTCCACCATATAGCTAGTATGGGTTTCGGACACTCGATTAGATATAAAACTGTCCGAAGTATTGATCCATAATCCAAGCGAGGTTTCTGACACAGCAGATAACTTTGGCTTCGGGAAATAGTTCCCGAATTAATGGCAATTTGCTGCATCACAGGCGATTGGGGTCGGAGATCACTTCTGGATCAGTTGGCGGGTGGTAATAAGCTGTGTCCGTTTTTGTTCAGGGGAAATGAAGGCGGAAAACTCATTGTCTTCGCTCACGGCTGACAGCATTCGATCGACTTGCACCCCCAACAGGGGAAGTCATAGGGCTGTGAAACCGGCGATTTTGTCGTAGTAGTGCAGCCAGTAAAGTAGAGCCTGAGCGGGGTAGTCCTGATATGAAGTGGGCTTTCACTGGTCTGGCGTGGGAATGGGTGTCTTAAACTTAGATGCAACTTAAATATATCATACTAAAGACATATCTTTTATAGCATATTTTTATTTAGCATTTCGCAACACAACCTGCAGGTTTACGATATCATTACAACCTAGACATATAGCAATCCGATCTGATTCGCAAAAAATAACGACCTCCTTGTCTTGCTAGAGTCCTTGTTTAACAAAAATTTCAGGATTTCCATATCTAGCACATCAATTAGGATTGCTATAGTGGCTTAACTTTCCCTATCTCTATCATTGCTTCCGGCCTCTGCCTTTATAAGTCGGAAAAGTCGGATCGTAAAGTCGGAAAAGTCGGATATTTGCCATGAGTAGATAATAAGGTTTACGATATCTTTACAATCTAGACATCGCTGGGTTAATTACTTAGGTATTTTAACCGCAGATATCAAGGGATATACGCGGATATACGCAGATGAAGAGATGTTATTTAATAAGTTCTTCTAGCGAGGGAAAAAGCAATTTTTCATCGTTGATTTTCTGGCAATCACAAGGCTGTTGAATAGCGGAAATAGCGGAGACATTACCTAGCAGCAAACGCATACTTTCAATTAATAGCGGGAGAGTCAATATAACGATCGCCCCGGACACCAGCAAGCTAATCAAGCCATCAGCCCAATTCCAGTGCAGCCACGCTACGGCGATCGCAGCTAAAATTACTCCAACCGACGAAAAAATATCGGCGACTGCGTGCAGAAACGCGCTTTTGAGGTTCAAGTCGCCGTGACAGCAGGAATGCAAGCAACAAGCATTAATCGAGTTGATGCTTAAACCGACTATGGCGGTAATTAACATCGGGAGCCCTTCTACTTCGGGAGTTGGGGACTGCAAACGGCCGATCGACTCGGCGGCAATCCAAAGGGCGATCGCCACTAAACTGATACTATTAATTAAAGCAGCAATGATTTCTCCACGGGCGGGCAGGATGCCCACCCCACAATCAAATTCACTGTTTGTGGAACAGGCATCTTGCCTGTTCTTAAGAATAGTACCCGAACTCAATTCGATCGCACAATCTACGGATTTACTTCTGTTTTTAAGTGACGAGTACCAAGTCGCTGTCAAAGTTATTGCTAAAGCTGCTACATCTGAAAAAACGTGACCCGCATCTGCTAATAGGGACAAACTATGAGAATTAAGTGCGGCGATTAACTCTGCTACAAAAAAGCTGCTAAGCAGTACCAATGCTGTTTGTAAAAGTCGCACTTTGCCAATTCTGGGATTTGTATTCTCGCATTGTGCGATATCCTTGGCGTTTTCCGAGTCAAAATTGTCCCTAACTAGAAATGTCATGCAGCAGTCCTTAAGGTTAAACTCGATTTTAAATTAAACATTAAATTAACTATCAATGACCGATTATATACCAAATCCGCACCAAGATCCGGAAAATTCGATCGCAAATTCCCCAAATTCTCAAATAAACGATCGTCCAATTAGCGACAATCAGCCAAATATTTTAACAGGCGAATCTTTGGTTGATTTGCGGAAGTACGATCAATCAAAGTTCGATCGAGGAAAGCCTACTTGGCTAATTTTGGTTTGGTGGTTCGTGCAGGCGATCGCATTTCCCCTCACTCCACACCCTTTTAATCGCATCAGAAGCTGGTTGTTGCGGTTATTTGGAGCGAAAATAGGTCGGGGTGTGATCATTCGCCCTACGGCTCGTTTTACCTATCCTTGGAAAATTGCAATCGGCGATTACAGTTGGATCGGAGATGATGTTGTATTGTACAGTCTCGATCGAATTGCGATCGGCAAACACTGCGTCATTTCTCAAAAAAGCTACCTCTGCACCGGCACTCATGACCCTCAAGACCCAGCCTTTGGCTTAATAACAGCATCTATTATCATTAATAACGGCGTTTGGATTGCCGCCGACTGCTTCATTGGCCCTGGTGTCGAAATCGGTGCTAACGCCTTAATCGGATCTCGCAGCAGCGTCTTTAAAAATATGCCTGCAGGCTTTATTTGCACAGGAACACCTTGTCGTCCCCGCTGTCAGCGAGAAATTAACCAAAGTTCGTAAGCTGTTGCGGCCTTTAAATTGTATTTCAAAAAAAATCAAAGTCTTGTGGGGAGTAGGGGTTGGGCGTCCCGCCCGCCCTGAATATACAATTTAAATGCGCGACAGATTAAGAGACATTGTACCAGGAAACTAAGCAGCTTTACAAGCTTGCTAAAGTCTTGTGGGGAGTAGGGGTTGGGCGTCCCGCCCGCCCTGAATATACAATTTAAATGCGCGACAGATTAAGAGACATTGCACCGGGAAACTAAGCAGCTTTACAAGCTTGCTGCCGAATAGGAATTTCAATGACAAATTCTATTCCCTTTCCTAATCCAGGCTGGCAGTATAATCTGCCCCCATGCTTTTCAACGATAATTTGGTAACTGATAGATAACCCCAACCCAGTTCCTTTACCGATAGGTTTGGTGGTAAAAAAAGGGTCAAATAGTTTCGGTTGTAAACTTTCGCAAACTCCCCGACCGTTGTCACTAATATGAATAGCAACCCAATTCTCGTCAATTACTTTTGTAAAAATTTGAATGCGGTTCTTGTGTTGTTTAATTTCTGCAAAGGAACGCTGCTGATTCGATTCCTCTAAAGCATCAATGGCATTGGAAATAATATTCATGAACACTTGATTTAATTGTCCGGCATGGCATTCTACTGGTGGAAGCTGACCGTACTTTTTTATTAATTCAATCTCAGGATGCTCTGGTTTTGCTTTTAAACGATGATGCAGGATGGTGAGTGTACTATCAATTCCTTCATGAATATTTACAGATTTCACCTCTGCCTCATCTAGGCGAGAAAAGATTCGCATAGACTTGACAATCTCCTGGATGCGCTGCGTTCCTAAGTTGATTGAGTTAAGAACTTTGATAAAATCTTCCTCCACAAATTCCAGTTCTATTTCATCCATTGCTGCTTGAATCCGAGGGGTGGGATTTACATAATCTTCTTGATAGAGATGTATTATTTTTAGTAAGTTATGAGCGTACTCTTGGGCATAACCCAGATTGCCAGAGATAAAATTTATAGGGTTGTTTATTTCATGAGCAATTCCAGCCGCCATTTGCCCTAAGCCGGACATTTTCTCGCTTTGAATTAACTTAAGTTGCAGTTGTTTTAAATCTTCATAGGCTTGGCTAACCTCTAAAACTTTTTGCTCCAATAATGTATTTTTTTCTTCTAAATTCTCAGTTAAAACATGAAGCTTTAAATGCAGCTTGACGCGAGCTAATACTTCCTCCTGTTGGAAGGGTTTGGTAATATAATCTACAGCCCCAAGCTTAAACCCCTCAACTTTATTAGCCGTATCCGAGAGAGCAGTCATAAATATAATGGGAATCTGTTTAGTTTCTGGATTAGCCTGTAATCGACGACAGGTTTCAAATCCATCAATTTCTGGCATCATGACATCTAGCAAGATTAGATCCGGTAGAGCATATTTGACTCGCTCTAGTGCCATTTTGCCAGATTTCGCAACCCGAACTTCAAATCCTTCTTGGCTTAAGGCATCAGATAAGACACCTAAGTTAGCTGAATTGTCATCAACTATAAGAATCGTACCATTTGCTTGAATTTCTGAAGTCATAAACCTTACTTGTAGGACTGAATAAACGTTAAAATCTCTTCGTCTTGAAAGTCCTTTGCCATTTGATGCAATCTTTTAGCAAAGGGAATGTATTGGGGATCTAGTTCTTCAAGTAATACCGCCTGCTTAACTATTTCTAGGAAATTTCCTTTCATAGCCAGCTCGTATAGGATTTCCATTTCTGTAGCAGGCGGTGCAATTAGCTCATTGGTGTCTGAGCCGATCGCCAGTTGAGCTTCATTGGCTTCGTAAAGCCATTCTAACTGAAGATACTGTTGCAATTTTTGCAGGAGCTCCGTTGCCTGAACAGGTTTGGGAATAAAGGCGTTGCCTCCTGCCTCTAAACTTCTGTATTGATCTGTTTCAAATACGCTGGCAGAAGAGACAATAATGATGATGTCTTTGAAATTTTCCGATTCTCGAACCCGCTTAATTAGCTCGAAGCCATCTAGTTCGGGCATTACTAAGTCGGTAACGATTAAATCGGGCTGCACCTCTAGAATTTTTTCCCAGCCTTCGTGCCCATCGTTGGCTTCAAACACCTCAAAGCCGATCGGACTGAGCAAGTTGTTAATTACCGAACGGTTAGCCCATTTGTCATCAATAACCACAATCTTAGGTTGGCGGTCTTTGATGCCGATAATCTGCCCATGATGGTCGATTTGAGACATTTTCACCCATTCATCGGCTTGAGGCAGACTAACATCAAACCAGAAAATACTGCCAACATTCATCTCACTTTGAACCTGAATGGTACTGCCCATTAGTTCTACAATTCTTTGGCTAATTGCCAGTCCTAATCCCGTGCCTTCCGTCTGCCGTTTGCGATCTCCTACCTGCTCGAATGGCTGAAAGATAGCTTGGAGTTGATCGGGTGCAAGGCCGGTGCCTGTATCGCGTATTTCAAAGCGAATTTTTCCTTCTGTTGCAAAACTGACTATAAAAGTAACACTGCCCTCATCCGTAAATTTAATAGCGTTGCTCAAAAGATTAAATAACACTTGTCGCAAGCGTTTTTCATCCGCACGAATACCGATCGGGAGTTCGGGGCTGGATGGAAAATGAAAGTGAATTCCCTTGAGTTCAGCTCGGATGCGACACATTTCTGCGACACCTTGCAGGAACGCCGGAAAATGAAAATCCGTGGGCATTAGTTCGACTTTCTGTGCTTCAATCTTCGACAAATCGAGAATATCATTGATTAAGGTCAGTAAATGCGAACCGCACTGATAAATAACATCAATGCGCGATCGCTCTTCTTCATTCAAGACTTTGGAACGCTGAAGAATCTGCGCGTATCCCATGATGCCATTAAGCGGAGTCCGCAATTCGTGGCTCATGTTAGCAAGGAATTCACTTTTAGCCCGACTAGCTGCTTCTGCGGCTTCCCTGGCTTTTGCCTGTACGATTTCTGTTTGTTTGCGATCCTGGATATCGATGCAAGTGCCAACCCACTCCCGGATGCTGCCATCTTCATTTAGAATTGGCACCCCTCTAGCTTGGAAATAACGATAGTTTCCATCCGTTCCGCGCATTCGATATTCCATCTCAAACAGGCTTCTCGTTTGCACTGCTTCCATCCACACCTGAACTGTTCGTTCGCGATCGTCCGGGTGGATTGTATCTAACCAGCCAAAACCAACCCCCTCAGCTTCCGTTTGTCCGGTGTAAGCTCTCATACTCGGTGAATCCTGGCATCTTCCTTCAGGATCGGTTGTCCAGACAATTTGGGAGATGGCAAGGGTTAGCGATCGATAGCGTTCTTCGCTTTGTTTGATTGCATCTTCGGCAATTTTTCGATCGTGGATATCGCTGGAAGCGCCAACCCACTCCCGGATGCTGCCATCTTCATTCAGAATTGGCACCGCTCTAGCTTGAAAATAACGATAGTTTCCATCTGCTGCTCGGATGCGATATTCCATGTCATACAGGCTTTTCGTTTGCACTGCTTCCATCCAGACCTGATTGGTTCCTTCGCGATCGTCCGGGTGGATTGCATCTAACCAGCCATAACCAACCACTTCGTCTACGGTTTGTCCGGTGTAAGCTCTGAAAGTGGGTAAATCTGGACATCGCCCTTCAGCATCCGTTATCCAGACAAGTTGGGACGTAGCCAGGATTAGCGATCGATAGCGTTCTTCGCTTTGTTTTATAGCATCTTCGGCTTGTTTGCGATCGCTAATATCTCGTGATATGGCGATAATGCCGAGGATATTGCCCTTAGCATCCCGCCAAGGAGTCTTGGTAGTGAAAAAGGTCGCGGTGGTCTCACCCTGAGAGACCTCTTCCTCGTAAGTCTCAGCGATTCCTGTTGTCATCACTTGGCGATCTTTTGCCATAATTGCACGGACACTCTCACTCTCATGCGGTAGGAATTCCCAATCATCTTTGCCGATGATTTCCTCAATGGGCTTACCCATGAAGTTTGCCACATTGGAGTTAACGGCAACATAACGCCCTTCCCGATCTTTAACGACAATGAAGTCTGGTGTACTTTCCAAAATAGAGTTTAGCAGTGCATTACGATCGCGCAACTCTGCTTCCATTTGTTTGCGATCGTTAATGTTTCGTGCTATGGCGATCAGGCCGAGAATATTGCCCTGAGCGTCCCGCCAAGGGGCTTTTGTGGTTAAAAAAGAAGTATTCTCTTTTCCATTGAAAACCTCTTCTTCGTAGGTTTCAGTAATGCCTGCTTCCATGATCTGGCGGTCTTTTGCCATTATTGCAACGGCGGCTGCAGGGGGAAGGAGTTCCGAATCATCTTTACCGATAATTTCCTCAATGGATCTACCGTAAAAGGATTTTGCCACCTCGGAATTAAGGGCAACATATCGGCCTTCCCGGTCTTTAACCACAATTATGTCTGGCGTACTTTCCAAAATAGAGCTCAGCAAGACGTTGCGATCGCGCAGCGCAGCTTGCTGTTGGCGCAGATCTGCTTCAGCTTGTTTGCGATCGTTAATGTTTCGTGCTATGGCGATAATACCGAGAATATTGCCCTGAGCGTCCCGCCAAGTGGCTTTTGTGGTTAAAAAATGATTGCTGGTCTCACCATTAGAAATTTCTTCTTCGTAGGTTTCAGTAGTGCCTGCTTCCATAATCTCGCGGTCTTTTGCCATTATTGGAACGGCGGCCTCCGGGGGCATCAGTTCCGAATCATCTTTACCCACAATCTCCTCTATGGGTTTACCGTCAAAGAAGGAGTTTGCCACAAAAGAATTAAGGGCAACATATCGGCCTTCCCGGTCTTTAACCACAATTATGTCTGGCGTACTTTCCAAAATAGAGCTCAGCAAGACGTTGCGATCACGCAGAGCTTCTTCAGCTTGGAAGCGATCGGTAATATCTGTATTAGCCCCAACCCATTCCCGAATTGAACCATCCGCGTTCAGAATTGGTACACCACGACAACTCATGTAGCGATATTCGCCGTCATAGCGACGCATACGAAATTCAACTTCATAGAACGATCGATTGGCAAAAGCAGTTAACCAGGCAGTGGCCATAGACGAGCGATCGTCTGGATGGATAGCGTTGATCCCACCCCCTCCCTTGTAATCATCAAATGTCTGTCCTGTAAATGCACTCCAAGTAGGTTGCTCGATCGCCATTTCGCCGTCGGCATTGCAGTTCCAAATAATTTGAGCACTGGCTTCCATCAAAGAACGAAACCGTTCTTCACTTTGTTTGAGGACATCTTCTGCGGTTTTGCGATCGCGAATATCCCGCGTAATAGTGGCAATCCCTAAAGGTTCATTAGTCTCTGGATGTTTGACCAGAAATAGGGTGTAATCTACCAGGATGGGTTGACCTGTGACGAAATGTCTGAAGCGGAAATCACTCCGCCAACTTCCCTCTTGCATTAGAGTAGGCAGAACACGCTGCTGTACGAAGTCCAAATCTTCTGCCATGAAGAAGTCGTTAATGTGTTTGGTTCTGGCTTCGTCCAAACTACTGAGTCCCACCAAATCCAGACCAGCCTGATTCAGTAGCATCGGGCGACCATCCATTGAGGAAACGCCAATAAAGTCACGGCTGTTCTCGATCGTGGTAGCAAGTAATTGCCGTTCTTCCTCTGCTTTTTTGCGATCGCGAATATCCCGCACAATAGTGGAGATAAACTCTACTTCACCCGCTTCGGTTTTGTGAACGATCAAAACCTGGGAGACTGGAATTTCTTCCCCATCGCGTGACAAAAATAGGATTTCACCAGCCCACCTACCATCTCGGAAGGCGGTTGGAATTATTTCGTTGTGGAAGTTTGCTTTTGCCGAGGGAGCTAATACAGAATCTATACTAAACG
Organism: Microcoleus sp. BR0-C5; assembly: GCF_036705045.1. Taxonomy (NCBI): domain Bacteria; kingdom Bacillati; phylum Cyanobacteriota; class Cyanophyceae; order Oscillatoriales; family Microcoleaceae; genus Microcoleus; species Microcoleus sp. BR0-C5. The sequence goes on along the minus strand of NZ_JAUBTR010000045.1, from coordinate 45,125 downwards.
GAGATCGTGCTTCCTCTGGGGACATCCCCAGCATTTCCTGTCCGGCTTTGTTGAGATAGACACTATGCCCAGTCACATCCACAACTCCTACTAAGTCGGAAGTTGCTTCCAAAATTGCCGTCAGTCGTGCCTGCTTTTGTTCTGCCCGCTTGCGATCGGTAATTTCAATTACAATCCCACCAAGACCAAAAACGATGCCATTTTCATCCAACAAAGGATAGTAAGATGCTTGCCAGTAGCGCAGGATGCCCGGTTCTTTCGGCGTTTCACCCACTAATTCATAGTCGAGAATGGGCTTGCCTGTATCCAGAATGCCTTGCAGCATCGGTTCCACAGTCGGAGCCAATTCTGGCAGCACTTCACGCACTGACCTACCAATATGGTCTGCCACACAAACGCCATTGGTCTGGGCCAGAACTTCGTTAATTTGGACATACCGGAGTTGGCGGTCAAAAATCAGCATTCCGGCGTTGGCACCTGCAAAAAAAGCCTCGAAGTGAGCCTGTCGCAATGCCTGTGCTGTTGTGCTCTCTTGCTGTGGCGGTTGGGTTTTCTCTGTTGGGAATTTGGTCATGTTGGCTCGTGCATTTCAGCTATAATTCTAGAACTTCTTTCTAATTACGCGATCGCAAGGTTTTCGTTTACTCCAATTTTGGTACTGAAGAAACGTTCAGTAGCGTGACCATTAGGCTTTTAATCTGCGATATATGTAGCCCTTGCGACACTATTTTCGTTAATTTTTCGGATCTATCGCCAAGTATTTCTATTTCTCATCAATTCTATTGCTAATCCATCCTATCGGTAGAACATTGCTGACAACTTAAGCTCGGGAAGCATTGGTCAATCAGCAATTATGCTCAGCATTTACTCAGGTTTTGGGTGGAGAACTTAGATTTGCGCGATCGAGGAATCATCTCTAGCACCATATTTATGCCCACCTACCCCCAAATCGCTAATTTTCCACTCCTAAACAAGCAGTATTTTAAGTAAAATTACGGATTGACAAATGCAATTAAGTTATTATATTCCAATCCCCCATGTCGCTAGAATGCCAAGTATTCTTGGAACGTTATCAATTTTAGCTAGATTGGTTAAATTTTCACTTAGATATACACAAAACGGACGCAACTGGCAGAGTAATAGCAATATCTCTCCCACCAGTTAAAGTCATTGTAATACTTGGATATTTGACTTGTCCACTTAAAGAGTCATTGAATAATCCCTGATTAAGTTGATAACGGGACTTCAAAAAAAATTAGTGGAGAGTATGATAAACTAGAATCGAGTTAATGTTGACTAAAGTTACTAGAGTGATAACTTTAATAATAGATGAGTCGGCTCTCCTATCGCGAAAAAGTGGCACACTAACCGCAGGCCTGCGAAGACCAGGTATCCGAAAAATTGGCAATAAGGATAACTGCGTAAGCTGTTACGCATTTAAATTGGAAATTCGGGACAGGCTAGAAGCCCGTCCCACAAGAGTTTTATTGATTTTTGACACACAGTTTAAATGTAGAACAGCTTAGTATCAGAAAATACATATCTATGTAACGACTTCACTTTTTTTACTCTAAAAACAGGTTAAAATTTATGATAACGAGCTCAGTAGTTTATTTTTACATTGGGCACTGAGAACTTTATTTTTTACTACTACCATTAAAAAATGACCACACAAAAAACCTTATTGCCTGAATTTAAAGTGAATACAATACCCGAAGAAGTATTAACACAGATATCGCAAATATTTACCGCTACCCTATTTAAAATAGGTGAAAATCCTGTATCCTTGCAGTCACTGGTGGAACTAATAGTGTTGTTTATGGCTATCCTTGTCATAGCACGCTCTTTTACAAATTTTCTTAAGGAACGCTTGCTCGTCAAACTGGGAATTGACGAGGGCAACCGGGAAGCTATCGCAGTAATTATTGGGTATTTAATAGTAGCTTTGGGGGTGATAGTCGCCATCCAAAGCATCGGCTTCAACCTCGCTTCTTTTGCAGTAGTTGCGGGGGGATTGGGAGTCGGAATTGGCTTCGGAATCCAGGATTTAACAACTAATTTTGTCAGTGGCTTAACGCTGCTTTTAGACAGACCTGTGAAAGTCGGAGACTTTGTGGAATTAGAAGGATTAATGGGAATCGTCAAAAAAATCTCGATTCGATCGACCATCATCCAAACCACTGAGGACTCTAGCGTCATAGTTCCCAACAGCAAAATGATTAGCAACAAAATTGTTAACTGGAGTTATGAAAACTCCCTACTCTGTCTGCGAGTTCCCGTAGAAGTAGCCGAGAATAGTAACCCGCTGTTAGTGACAGAAACTCTGTTAAATATTGCTTACGCGGAAGCAGGAGTTTTGTACGAACCGACTCCGAAAGTATTGTTTGTCGAGTTTGGTGATGATAGTTTTAAATTTGAACTTTTAGTTTGGACGGACAAGCCGACTGAAAGAGAATTAATTAAAAGTTCTTTGAATTTTGCAATTGAATACAATTTTCGCCAGCAGGAAATCGAATTTCCGTTCAATGACAGAGAAATTTATTTGCAAAACCCCGAAGTTCTGTTGTCAATGTTCAACAAAAAAGAAACTGCAATTGACCTCCCGAACAGTTACTCGAAAAATGAGGAAAAACCGCCAATTTTTGCCGAGAAACTGAAAAATCCATCGTCCCTTAGCTGTTTGCTACGAGAGGTGGAATACTTTGAAAACCTGACTGACCTTGAATTGCGGCAATTGATTGAAGTTGGATACCGCAAACGGCTGCGATCGCAAGAATATTTGTTTCACGAAAACGACCCAGGAGATGCTTTTTACATGATTCTTTCAGGTTCAGTAGAAGTTTTTGTAGAAGCTATTGACAAACATCTGAATTACCTCGGTAGTGGTCAGTTTTTCGGAGAACTTTCTTTGATGTTGGGAATCCCCAGAACTGCTTCGGTGAGAGCTTTGGAAGAAACAATTTTGTTTGCCATCAATAAAGAAGGTTTCCAGAAAGTTTTAACTGAACGACCGGATTTATCTGAACAGATCATTAAAGAAATAGTCAAACACAAAGAAGAACTCCGCGAGAGACAGAAATTATTGCGAGAAATGGAATTGGTAGATGCAGCAGAAGAGGATGAAAATCCAGTAGAATGGGTGAGAAAACGGCTAAAAAATCTATTTAGTGTTTGAAATAATTTCTATGACGCGATTTATTCACGATCTCTTTGCCAAAGAATACCTGGAGGAATTGCTGTCGCCGCTCGGAACGGTTAATATCGGCCGCGATGTGACTTCAGAAGTCCGAGAAATCGATGTTTACTTCACTCCCAGCACCGCAATTCCCGAATACTCAGAAACGTTGGGATTGTTGGGAAAAATGGCCAACACAACTGCAATTTTTGAACCGTTTCGCAATCCGGCAAATGTCAGCGAAATTTGTAGCTGTCTGGGCAAGTTATTGGACGTGCGAGGTGAATTGGAGCGAAAATTTAGGAGATAAAATACTCGCTATGATGACGCTCAGTTACCCAAACTGTAGATTTTGATGCCCACAGCATCGAAAGTATTGGTAGATAGCTTTAATGCGATACCAGACACAGAGAATTGGATGCAGGGAATCTATTTTTTGGGGGAATCTTTGCGGACTGCAATTGTGGCGATTCACCAGTTGCCAGAAACTCCAGACACGCTGTGGTTGAGGATTTTGGGCAAAGGGGGAGTGCAGCAAAGGGCTATTTCCCAATTAAGCGCTTTAGCTGCCGACGATCCGTTGCGGATTATCGCGCTAGAATTGCTGTATCGGTTACAGTCAAATTTAGTAACCGATGCGCCACAAGAATTAGAGCCAGAAGAGCGGGAGTTAATTATGGCCATTGCACCACTTTTTCAACAACAAATACAAGCCGCACAGCAACAAGCTAGAGAAGAAGGACTAGAACAGGGACTAGAAGAAGGACTAGAACGAGGCCGACAAGAACAACAGCGCTTAATATTAGAAAACTTTCTGCGAGTTCGATTTGGAGAATTAAGCCCGAAAATGACGGCTTTTCTATCTCCAATATCAAGGTTGGCTGCGGCGGAATTTACAGTGCTGTTGCTGGCAATATCGATGCTGACCGTCGATGAATCGGGGCGGGAAGCAGCGGTTAAATTGTTAGCTGAAAGTGCATTGCAAATACGATCGCCTGAATTGGGGGATATTCTGCCTACAGCCGTTACTAATTTATTGGCATTGCCTGTGGCAGAATTGACATTGTTTGTAGAACAACTGCCACAGTTATCGGCTCAGGAATTGAGGGAGAGGTTAGGGAAAACACCTGAATAGAACCTGCGATCGCAGCCATAAAGGGATCTCGCTCTTTATGGCATTTAAATGATTCTCAAAGAAAATTCTTAGATTTTGTCGATCGCACTTAGGAATTGGACTGCGGCGATAAAATCAAGTGCAGTAGACCGTCGATCAGTCGATCGCGCTCCATTGGGATAATATCTTTACCGTGCATCATATGCTGCGTTAACTGGAAATATACCAGCGATCCAATAAAAATCCGCGCCGTTGCCTCCGCATCGGGCAATTTTAACTCTGGATGCGATGCCAAATATTCCGCTAGCCGCTCGATACCCGGTTTAGCTAAGTTTTTCACAAAAGTCTGCGCTAGCTGGGGAAAACGCCCCGATTCCGCAATCACTAACCTCACAAAATTGAGAAATTCAGGTTCCTGCGTCACCTGATCCAATATAGTTGTGGCAGCGAATCGCAGCGCTACGGCGGGTTCTTCATCCAGAACTGTAAAATGGACTTTTTCTCGCGCCAGCCGCTGTACCAAAGCCGCGAATAATCCTTCTTTATCTTGAAAATAGCTGTAAACCGTGGCTTTGGAAACTCCCCCCGTCTTCGCTACCTTGTCCATACTCGTGCCCGCGTAGCCGTGGGCTAAAAATTCTTGCATCGCACCTTGCAGGATTTGCTCGCTCTTGTCACCTCCTGCTGCGTCTGGTTCGATCGGTTTTGTCCTTGCCATACCTTGCTTCTGTAATTTTTATTTGGGAGCTTGACATTATTATACTGAACGGTTTAGTATTAAAAGATATCGTAACTAAACCGTTTAGTTTTATTTTCTCACAAAGAGGTATGTCATGGTACACCAACCAACAGCAGACGGCTTATCCTCAACTCCATCCCTAGTTAAAAAACTCCTAGTTGTGGCAGCAGTAGCAACCCTGGGGGCAGCGGGAACCACAGGCTACACGATCTGGCGATCGCGCATACCTGATCCGAACGCAGTAGCCGCAGCAGCAGCCGTCACAGCATCGCAATTAACGACAGTTACAGCCTTGGGGCGACTGGAACCCAGAGGAGAAGTAATTAAAGTCTCAGCCTCCGGTGCCGCGGAAGGAAACCGGATCGATCGACTCCTGGTAAAAGAGGGAGACATGGTGAAAACAGGTCAGGTGATCGCAATTTTGGACAGTCGCGATCGCCAGCAAGCTGCCCTCGACCAAGCTCAAGAACAAGTGCGCGTCGCCGAAGCAAACCTAGCAAAAGTCAAAGCTGGAGCCAAAAACGGCGAAATTCAAGCCCAGAAAGCCACTATTGCCCGCATCAGAGCCGATCGCAGCAACGAAATCACAGCGCAACAGGCGATCGTGGCGCGTCTAGAAATCGATCGCAGCACCGAAATAGCAGCGCAACAAGCCACAATTGCGCGGTTGAGGGCCGAACAACAAGGAGAAATTCAAACCCAACAAGCCACAATTGCCCGTCTACAAGCCGAACTCCGCAACGCCAGAAGCGAGGATCAGCGCTACTCCCAACTGTATGAACAGGGAGCAATTTCCGCCTCAACTAGCGAAAGCAAAAGCCTCGCCGCCGAAACAGCCCAACAGCAAATCAACGAAGGAAAAGCAAAACTGAATCAAATTCGCCAATCCCGCCAACAACAAATTAACGAAGCCCAAGCCAAACTAAATCAAATTCAACAATCCCGCCAACAGCAGATTAACGAAGCCCAAGCCAAACTCAGCCAAGTTGAGCAATCTCGACAACAGCAAATCGACGAAGCCAAAGCAAATCTCGATCGCATCGCCGAAGTGCGTCCCGTTGACATAGCAGCAGCCGCCGCCGAAGTCAGTTCCGCCGCTTCAGCCGCCAAAGGCGCCAAAGCCAATCTGGATCTAGCTTACATCCGTGCTCCCAGAGACGCGCAAGTCCTGAAAATTCATACGCATCCGGGGGAAAAAGTGGGAAACGACGGCATTGTCGAACTGGGACAAACTCGCGAGATGCTAGCTGTTGCGGAAATCTACGAAAGCGATGTGGACAAAGTACGCCTCGGACAAACCGCCAAAATTACTAGCGATGCTTTGACCGGCGAATTGCGGGGAACTGTCGAACATATTGGTTTGCAAGTGCAGCGGCAAAACATTGTTAACACCGATCCTTCGGCGAATATTGATAGTCGAATTGTCGAAGTAAAAGTGCGCTTAGATGAAGCTTCCAGCCAGAAAGTAGCGGGATTCACCAATTTGCAAGTCAAAGTGGCGATCGGCGAAATTAAAGATTAAGAAGACTTAAACCGCCGGGTCGCTTTCTTCAATCCAAAATCACCAATCTAAAATCTAAAATCATATGCTTGGACTCATCCAACCCTTACAACAGTTAAGACGCAGAACTTCCCTCGGATGGCTGCAACTGAGTCACGACAAAGGGCGAATGCTCGTTGCAGTAGCAGGAATTGCCTTTGCTGACGTTTTGATGTTCATGCAGCTAGGCTTTCAAAATGCGCTTTACACCAGCAATACGCGGCTGCACCAAAGCTTGGAAACAGACTTAGTTTTGATTCACCCCCAAGCGCGAAATTTGATTAATTTGTCTTCCTTCCCCAGACGTAGATTGTATCAAGCAATGAACGTACCGGGGGTGAAATCAGCCGAGCCGCTTTACGTGAAAATTGCTAACTGGAAAAATCCCGAAACTCGGCGCGAAACGTCGCTGATGGTGGTGGGTTTCAATCCGAATCACCCGGCGTTTGCGCTTCCAGAAGTCAACCAAAATTTGAGCGCGATTAAATTGCCGGATACCGTCTTGTTCGATCGAGCTTCTAGGGGAGATTACCAAGGGACGATCGCGCAAATCGCTGAGGGCAAAGTCGTTAAAGCTGAGGTAGAGCGACGCACGATTAACGTCAGCGGTTTATTCACAGTTGGAGCATCTTTTGCCGCCGACGGTATTTTGATGACTAGCGATCAAAATTACCTGCGCCTGTTTGCGAGACAAAACGCCGCGAGTGTTAATGCCGGATTAATTCAACTGCAACCGGGTGCTGACCCCGTGGAAGTTCAACAAGTTTTGAAAGCATACTTACCGCCGGATGTCAAGGTATTAACCAAACAAGAATTTATCGATTTTGAGAAAAACTATTGGGCTAAGAATACTGCGATCGGCTTTGTGTTTAATTTAGGCGTCGCGATGGGTTTTGTAGTTGGGGTGATTATTGTTTATCAAGTTCTCTCAACCGATGTCAGCGACCACATGGGAGAATACGCTACTTTTAAAGCGATGGGCTACCGCAATGTTTATTTACTCGGCATCGTTTTTGAAGAAGCTCTAATTCTTTCCCTCCTTGGTTTTTTGCCCGGAGTAGGAGTCTCTTTCGGACTCTACTCTTTAACTCGCCAAGCTACAAATTTACCGCTTTATATGACGCTGCTGAGAGCATTTATAGTATTACTTTTGAACGTGATTATGTGCACTATTTCGGGAGCAATTGCTACTCGCAAGCTGCAAGCAGCCGATCCAGCAGATATGTTTTAAGGGAAAATGAATAAGATAATACTAATTCTCAAAAGTCATGCAACAGTAGCTGTAGGGTGCGTCGCCACCCTTAAATCCTAAAAAAGAGCGACCATCTCAAAGCGACGCACCTTACCTGATAGTAGAAGATTCGGCGGTTGAAACCGCTCCTTGTCAAACGAAGTCCACTCCAAGCGGACTAAAGAATCAAGGGGGTATTAAAGCCAGATTTTGTATAAAGTCCTGACTACACACATATTTTTTGTAATCATTCTCTGGTTTTTTATCTGCATTTTCGGCGAATAAAGCTGTTTATTCTTAAACCTCAAACCTCAAACCAATAAGTTATGAATTCTACTACTCTCTCTCCAAAAACCAACCCATTACAGATTCCTGCACCTATAATTTCCGCGCACCAACTCGACCACTACTTCGGTCAAGGTCAACTGCGAAAACAGGTACTTTTTGACATTAATCTCGACATTAATGCAGGTGAAATTGTGCTGATGACGGGGCCTTCCGGTTCGGGAAAAACTACGCTTTTAACTTTGATTGGCGGGCTGAGATCGGGTCAATCGGGAAGTCTCAAAATTATCGGTCAAGAAATGTGCAAAGCGAGTGCAGACCAATTGGTAAAGGCGCGGCGGAAAATTGGCTATATTTTTCAGGCGCACAACTTGCACCGCAGTTTGACGGCGCTGCAAAACGTGCAAATGGGTTTGGAAGTTCACGGGAATTTGTCGCGTTCTCAAATGCGCGATCGCTCTGCAAAAATGCTAGAGTTAGTAGGGCTGGAACAGCGGATTAACTATTATCCAGATGATTTGTCTGGAGGACAGAAACAAAGAGTTGCGATCGCCCGCGCTTTGGTTAGTCAACCGCAAATTGTTTTAGCTGACGAACCAACAGCCGCCCTGGACAGCAAATCCGGTCGCGAAGTGGTGAATTTGATGCAGCAACTTGCCAAAGAGCAGGGTTGTACTATTTTGTTAGTAACCCACGATAACCGAATTTTGGATATTGCCGATCGCATCGTTCACATGGAAGATGGAAAATTAGCCTAATTTTTAAATTTCCGAAGAATAGACATCACCCATAACTACCCCATTTTCAATTTTGGATGTCAAAATTTAATCCAAAATTGCCAAACTCGAATCTAAACTCGTCGTTGAACTTTTGACTAATTGCTAACCACCAATCCTTGCCGGTAAATCCCCAAATTTTGCAGGTACATTGCTTCGAGTTTGGGCATCGACGATTCTACAGAACCGCCATAACGGCGAAAAGAAGGCCAGATGTAAGCGAGTTTTCTGACTGCTGACTCCAATCTCCCCGCTTCTATATCTTCTAATGCACCTTTTTCTCGGATTAACTCTATAGCCATCAAATCTTGATTTCCTGGGCTGAAATCGCGGACGCCAAATTTTTTGGCAAATCTGTCCCAAGTGGTGCTGAGAAACTGATATCGCCCCGCTGCGTCGGAACAGAGTTTTTTGCCGTAGCGACGGCCGCATTTCATTTCCCTGGGATGATCTTGAAAGCTGACAAATTTCGTGCCGGTGTACTGGATGCGGTAGCCGTCGGGGCTAGCGGTTCCTTCGGCGGCGGCTATGGTGTCGAGAAAGGCTTTGACTCGAAGTTCGGGCGCGATGCTATCGAGTCTGCTATCCTGTATGGGCTCTGGTGAATTCAGGGTTGGAGTTTCGGGCGATCGATCGCGATCAATGTTATCCTCTCCTTTGTCTGGTGAATTGAGGGCCGCAACTTGCGGCAGGCGTTTCGGGGTGGGTGAGCTTTCTGCCGAGACCGATTGCCCCCACAGTCTCGGCGTCATTCGACCTAAGAAAAAGCACAAACAGATTAATAAAGTGCACGAAAGTTTAAAACGGAGGCGTTTGGACAGTTGCCTGCGCTGCCGCACCGGCCACCCGTGCAGAGGGAGGGCTGCGGGCAAGATTCCCGTTTGCTGGCCGAAGGCGAACAGCGATTTCAGCGCTAGCAAGGTTTGCTTGTAGAAACCGGGTGCAAGTTTCCGAGCTCTCATTGCTGCTGCGAAAGTCTCGACATCAGTCAGAGTCACTTCTGCCAGCGGTTTTTCTACAAACAGCCGAAAATGGTTGGCAGCCTGCCAGCTAAAGCGCTTGCTGCGGGGGGATTTGCGCTCCACCCAGAGGCGAATTAGCTCGATGTCTGAAATGGGTTGCAGATGGCTTCCCAGATGTTCTGGCGCGTACAAGAGTACCTCCTGATATCACTTCTAGTTGAAGGTTGCCAGTTAGAAAGGATGAGTGAAACAGGGATCAAGGGAAACTGGCTTCAACCATACTAAGTGATACTACTAAGCGCTCACCGGGTCAAGCTCAAGGGCCGATTGTTCGAGCAGTTGAGTGTAAAGTTGACTGAGTTGGGAGGCGATACCGTCCCAACTGAAATAGGTTTCGACGCGCTTGCGGGCTGTGTGTCCGAGTTGCTGGCGCCATACTGAGTCAGCTAACAAGCGATCGATCGCATCGGCAAAGACTGCTTCATTTTTCGGCGACGCGAGCAAACCTGTTTCTTGTGGCAATACAGTATATTTGAGCCCTCCCACGTCGGAGGCAACTACGGGTGTGCCACTGGCCATCGCTTCAATGGCGACTAAACCGAAGGGTTCGTAGTGGCTGGGAACCACGCAGACATCGGCGGCGGCGTAGTAAGCGGGGAGAATGTCGCTGCTCAAGGCGCCAGGAAAACTGGTAATCTCGCTCAGCCCGAGTTCTTCAACGATGCTGCCGATACGATCGCGCTCTTTGCCGTCGCTTTCCCCCGCACGCCATCCGCCGCCAATTATGAGTTTTAAATCGGCTTTGGGCACCGCCGACAGACTGACTGCGCGGACTAAGGTTTCGATGCCCTTGCGGGGGTCAAAACGGCCGACGTACAACACGACTTTGGTTTCGGGGGCTATGCCCAAGTAGCGACGGGCGGTCGATCGGGCGATCGAGCCGAACCTTTCAAGGTCGGTACCGCAGGGAATGATGTCAATATTGCCTTTTGAGGAAACCAGAGACCTCATGTGTTCTTTTTCTTGAGGGCTGGTAGCCACCACGCGATCGGCTGTTTCCAAAACTGTTTTTTCTACTTGCAGCCTGGTTTTGGCAATCATCGGAATTGTCGAAACCGACTTGTATTTAACAGCAGCCAAAGAATGGTAAGTGTGAACTTGCTGCAGAGGTTGCGATTTTTTCAACTCCATTCCCACCCAAGAAGACAGCCAGTAATTTGTGTGAACTAAGGGATATTGAAAGCCTGACTCTAACTGAAACTTCTGAAATTCTTGAACAAAGATTGGTAAATATCCGTAGAGTTCGTCGCGGGGAATAAATTCTTGCGGCCCTGCTACTAGCCGAATTGTCCGGCAATTCGGACTGTGCTGTACAATTCTTGCTTGTTGGCGATCGGATGAGCGGGTGAACATATCAACTTGCCAGCCCTGTTTAGCCAGAGCTTCTCCTACTTGACGCACGTAAACATTTTCCCCGCCCGCTTCTTCTTTGCCAATTTCCACATAGGGATCACTGTGTACGGAGATAAGAGCGATGCTTTTTTTAGTTAATGAAATCATAATTGTTTACCAAAATTTAAAAATAATTCCGAAGAAAATTTAAAATGCAATTTTTGCTGATGCGCCGGGACTGGAATCTTCTAGCTAATTTGTATTAAAGTGAAAATGGGGGATCGATCAATCATCCTTCAGGGATAAGTTACAGGGAAAAATTGACAGACGACTTCCTTCTGCTGACAGAGACGTGCAGCAGCTCAAACTTTAGATAATCAAAATATAAATGAACGAGGGTGAAGGGAATTTTCCGTATTCTGGCCGCTGTCAAACTCGCACCTCCTAGCCATATCTAAGTCGAGCCTGCTTTCAGCTTGCTGCTAGAGATGCGAGGTCAGCAGAAGGTAGAATATTACCCCTCTGAATAAATAACTCGGGCTTTCGAGAAAGCAGAAGAAAGCAGAAGTCGGTCGTTCCGAAGACCGAATGTTACATGGCAAGCGAAAAAAAAAGCAAAGTTATTGCATTCAAAATTTTTCTTTCGTTCCGCCTTGCACCTTCTGCCTTTTTCCCTCTTCCTTGTTGCTTCTTCTGTCAAACCCGGAGTGCGAGTTTAACCTCAAATTTCCGGTTTGTCTAATGTTAAGAGTTCTTCCGAGGTTTGCGTGCGGAGGATTCCCCGTTTTCACTGTTTAGGATATTGTTTCGCGAACCGGGCATTCTGGAACCGTATCGGTTAGTCCAAACTTGGGTAAACTCGGCACCTAAGAAGAGAATTTGAGCGGAATAATTAATCCAAAGCAGGATAATCACGAACGAGCCCGCAGCACCGTAGGTAGAGGCGATACCGCTACCTCCGAGGTAAACTCCAATTATGGATTTGCCGATCGTAAACAGGACTGAGGTGATGGCGGCGCCGATCCAAACATCATTCCAGGCAAGATGGACATCGGGCAAGAGTTTGTAAATTAAGGCAAAAAGCAGCGTAACTACGCCAAAGGAGATAGCAAAGTCCACAATCTGCCAAATGTTGATTGGTAATTGCAGCAAGCCGTTCAACCAATAGCTGACGGCGGCTAAAATGGCACTAATTACTAAAGATACTAGCAGTAGAAAGCCTATGCCTAAAATCATTGCAAAAGACAATACGCGGTCTTGCAGGAATCCCCAGATTCCTCGTCCGGGGGGCGGTGAAACATTCCAAATAGTATTGAGGGCTTCTTTGAGATTAGTAAATACGTTGGAAGCGCCCCACAAAAGTGTAGCGATACCTACTAAAGTAGCAATCATTCCCGACTTTGGTTCGGAGGCTTTGAGGATGAGTTCTTGGACGGTTTGGGCGCCTTCTTTGCCGATTAAACTTTGGAGTTGGCCGACGATTTGACCTTGGGCTGCGTCTGCACCAAATACTAAACCGGCGATCGCAATTACGATAATTAGCAGCGGGGCGAGGGAGAACACTGTGTAATAGGCTAGGGCGGCGGCTAAGGTTGGCGCTTTATCTTCTTGCCATTCAGTAAAAGTTTGTTTGAGCAGCGATATGACTGTTTTTAATTTCACGGCATTTGGTTTCCTTATACTTATCGTCCATCAAGGGATTTTAACAGGTTAGGAGTTTTTTAGCGTCGGCCAGAAGATAGATTTATCGATTAGCAAATTCGGAAAATTACTTTTATGTTAGATTCCAACAGAACTGTTAACAGCACCCATGTAAAATCGTCCAAAAAAACAATTTCTTGGGCTAAATTGAGCGCCTTAGTAGCGCTAGTTAATTTCTTGCTGGTGCTTTTCCATTTCAGTTACCTTCAGTTGCGCCCTGTTTATCAGAGCTATTTTCCGGGTTTAGTTAAAATTTATGACCCGATTAAAGGCATTGATTCGAGTTTGCCAAATCCCGAATATTTGAAAAGCGCTGACCAGTTTTGGCGAATTGATACGTTTTTTATCGGTTTTTTTGGGGCGGAGTTTTTGATTAAAAGTCTGTTCCACACCCGCCGTAAACCGGGGGTAACTTGGTTTGATTTTGTGCTGAGGCGCTGGTATGAGGTGTTTCTGGTGCTCCCGATTTGGCAGGGGTGGCGGATTCTGCCGGTATTGGTGCGGCTGCACAAGTCGGGTTTGGTGAATCTCGATCGCGTAGTTGCTCAAGTTACCTACGAACCGGTGGCTTATTTAGCCAATACCATGTCGGAATACATGATGGTGCGGTTTATCAATCAAGCTAAAAGTTCGATCAAACAGGGCGACGCGGCGCAGATGTTGCTGGCGCAGCAGCCGTACCTTCACGTCAATCAGGAAAATACGATCGAACAAATTACCAAGCGGATTTTGGATCTGACAATTTACAAAGTTTTGCCCCAGGTGCAACCGGATTTGGAAGAATTGCTGCACCACAATTTGGAAACAACAATCAAACAGTCTGATTTCTATCAAATCCTGCAAACTTTCTCTCCGATTAACATTTTACCTACTGAGATGACGGAACAGCTAGCAAATTATTTGGCTCAAACTGCTGTTGATGTGGTATCTACTACTTATGAAGACGATAAAGGTAGAAAAATTCTCGATAATTTCAGCCAAGAATTTAATCAAAGTTTGCGGCGGGAATTGCAAGATGAGAAAACTCTCGGAGAATTGCAGTCGCTGCTGTCGGATTTGTTGGAAGAAGTGAAGTTGAATTACATTCAAGGCGGGTTGAAGTCCGATCCGGTGCAGACTTTTACGGAAATTAATTCGCTCCGGGGAGTAAGGGAGAGTTGATACAGCAATGAGTTCCGGTGTTGTGAATTAGATTATTTTTTTTTACTCACATCTTGCTTGCATCATTGTCAAGAACAGGCATCTTGCCTGTTCCACAATAAAATTCATCTCTTGTGGAACAGGCATCTTGCCTGTTCCTAAACAATTAATTGAGAATGGTGCAATATCTCACTTAAAACGAACCGCGAAGACGCCAAGGGCGCGTTCGGCGAAGCCGTTCCCGAAGGGTAGGAAGAGAAGAGAAAGAGTTTACAAGTTCTACGGGTAAGGTGCGCCTCGGCGCACCTACGAATCAGGGTATTGGGGATATCCGAAATGTCGGGGGATAAAGCTAGCTGAATCCCAAGCTAAAATAAAAGAATTAACCTAAAACCTCTATCATATTAGATATCTATCTTGAACAACCTTACTTGCCTGGAAATAGAAGTCGCTCAAACAACGCTGAGATTAGCAATGTTGGTGGGCTTAACACTTTTAATCGCCTTTTTTGTGGCGTCAGAACTAGCATTAGTATCAGCCGATCGCCATCAAATCCGCCAACTTGCTCAGTTGGACGATCGCCCAACCGCTAAAACCGCTGAACTCGTCCACCAAGCTCAGAACAACATACCGCATTACCTGTCTGTGACTCAAACTGGCACAACAGCAGGGAGTTTGCTGTTGGGTTGGTTGGGTGAGGGAGCAACTGTACACTGGATCGAACCGTGGATCGACAAATTGCCGATCGGTCATTTGTCGGCCGTGCTGACTGCTCATTCGATCGCAGTTCCCGCAGCATTCATCTTAGTAACTTACGTCGAGATAGTATTAGGAGAACTAATCCCCAAAGTATTAGCAACCCACGCCCCAGAACGCACCGCTTTGCTGTTGATGCCGGCCCTGGAACTCTGCTCAAAATTACTGTGGCCGCTGCTAGCAATTCTCAACGGTACCGTGCGGCTGCTGACTGGTTGGATTACCAGTAAAGAGTCTCAACCGCTGCTGCCACCTTCCCAGGCAACTCTAGTTCAAAAAGATGCTCATTCGGCACTAATTTCTGGCAATTGGGAAGTGACAGCAGTTAACGAAAAACTCGGGTTAAACCTGCCGACTAACCAAGCTTACCAAACAATCGCCGGATTCGTAATCCACAATTTAGGTAAAATGCCCAATCAAGGCGATCGGCTAGTGTGGGGCGAGTTGGAAATAGAAGCAGCAAATGTAGTAGAAGGCAGTTTAGAAACCGTGCTAGTGCGTCAGGTAACTCGCCCTTTGTTTGAGCCGCAACATCCAGAACTCGTATTGAATTAATCCTAAATCAGGCTTAAATACTTCCTCGATCTATCTGTGTTAGCTTGTAATTAGTCGCTCAGTGCGACAACCTACCAGAAATCGGCAAATTGCATAAAGCACAGTTTATGAGGTGGATATGCTAAAAACACTTTGGGCTACTGTTAGACAAGGGAAAATTGAACTGCTGGAGTTATCAGAATTACCCGAAGGGGCCAAAGTATTAGTAACAGTTTTACCTGATGAAGAAGCTGAGTTTTGGCTTGAAGCCAGTCAAACATCACTAGATACAGTTTGGGATAATACTGAGGATGATGTCTATGCCCAGCTACTCTAAAAATGACCTAATTTTGGTTAGATATCCCTTTTCAGAGTGGTCTAGTTCTAAGGTAAGAGTAGTGTAGTATTTACTAGCCGATGGGTTCGGTTGTCCCTAAGCTGAGCTTTTTAGCAGACGTTAGACTTGAGAAGTGGTCATTGAGTAACAAATTATGCCTTTTACACACTATGCCTTAGATAAGTTCTTCGCTCAGGAAATTTCAGCATTGTCTGAGTGTAATGCTCCCGATTTAGCTGAGCACTTCGCTGAGGTAGAACCTTTGATTGATAACTTTATCCTTAATTCTATATTCACATCTCCTATTAAAACCGAGTACAAACCTTATATTTTTGGAATCATCCGTCGCGTACAAATGGCTTTAGTTGAGTATCAAAATGGTCGTACTTTACTGCTTTCATATTTAAATGAGAGCAAAAAGAACACATCTTTATATTTCCAAGCGCTTTCTTATTTTGAAATAGCAGTTACCCTCTTATATCAGGCTTATGAATTTTGGAGAAAACTAGGAAAAAAGATAGAGTCAAAGGAAACGAATTTGTTTGAGAAAGGAGACGGTAGCTCTCTTGAAAAGCTTAATAGACTTTACAATATTAGCAAGCATCTTGAACCGTCAACTATACCTGAAGGAAATTTACACCATGTTTGGATTTCCAACAATGGTATTTGTGCAAGCGGAGTCACAATGTCGTTTACAGAGTTAGCAGACCTTGTTAAAGAATACGTAGCTCTTGCTAATGCCTTTTCTAATCCAAATCAAGATTCAATTCCCTAACTAATCGATCTCGGTGGGCGAGCCGCTGCCCGCCCACCGAGATCCGTTTACTTCACAGCAAGCTCGATCGCACCCCCAACAAACTGCTCGTAATCCGCCAACAACCACGGAGGCAAACAAGTATTCGCATCCTGAACCCGCAACTGTCCAGGGCGACAATACAGCATCGCCGCCAACAAATTATTCACAGCTTTAGGCGTTCCAAACCCTTTACCCAACTCAGCAACCAACGAGTTGAAAAACTCGCGATCGCTCTCATTCAATGGCTCGTTAATAAACCCGCTGCCCAACATTGCTTTGTAACCCTTACCAAAATCGCTCCGGTACAAAACTTCTACTTGTTCGCCGGAAACGCTCAGCCACAAATCGGCAATTTGCTTGCGAATAGGCCGCAAATCTGCTATTACTAATTCAGCCGTCGGGTCAATTTCATAAAGATTGACTGCAGCAGTTAATTGATTGAGAAACTGCGGCAGATAATCTTGTTTGACAAGTGGTTGCTCTGTTGTCATAAATGCGCTTTCAAACACCTTTTCGTAATCTTCAACCAACCACTGCGGCAAGCGGGTGCGAGCATCGGGAACCCGCATTTTTCCGGGTACAAAATACAGCATCGCCCCCAGCAGAGCATTGATAGCTTGAGGCTGCACCAACCCTTTGCTAATTTCTGTCAATCTCTGCAAAAACTGCTGTTCGGCTTCCGTCATCGATTCTGCTTGCAAGCCGGAGTTAAGAATTGCTTGATATCCCTTGCGAACCTCTCCTCGGTAAAAAGTTTCGAGTTTCTCTGAAGGAACAGTCAGCCAAAAATCAGCCATTTGTTTTCGGATTTGGCGAAGTTCCAAAACAACGGATTCGTCTGACGGATCGATGCGGTAAAGATTGACGCATCCTAACAGTTGATTGGCAAATTGTGGCGATTGAATGTATTGAGCTAGCAAGTCAGAAGTTGACTCAGAATTGACGGTGGCTTCCGTTTCAAAAACTTGTTCGTAATCCCCAATTAACCAGTGTGGCAAACGGTTGCGAGCGTCGGGAATTCGCATGGTTTCCGGCGGGAAATACAGCATCGCCGCCAGCAAGGCGTTGACAGCTTTGGGATGCACTAATCCTTTGCTAATCTGGGTTAATTGCTGCAAAAACATTTGTTCGCTTTCCATCATCGGTTGACGTTGGAAACCGCTCTTGAGCAGGATTTTATAGCTGTTACCTGAAGCGCTTTTGTAGGCGGTTTCGAGGTTTTCGGCGGGAAGGTTCAGCCAAAAATCAGCGATTTGTTTGCGGATTTGACGCAGTTCGGATATTGCTGAGATGTTTGATGAGTTTCTCTGATAAAGGTTAACGGTGTTCGAGAGAATCTCGTCAAAATCTGGCTGATTGGGAATGCTATCCTGTAAGTTGCGCGATGCTTCCAGGTGGCTGGCTTGCCATTTGCCAAAGAGTTCTTGGAATAATTTGCCGATCGCCCCAGAGTATGCCACACTGTCAAAACAGCGCGGATTGCCTTGCATTTTCTGCTGAATTTCCTGCCGTTTTTGCTGTCGCAATTGCGGGTTAGTGCCGAGGGTAACGGCTAGCTGAATGTAAGATGCTTCGTCATAAGCAATTAAATCAGGCATTTGCAGTTCCCGCAGCATCGCCGAACCTTGGCGGAACCGCAAAGCATTTCCTTCCACAACCACCGCCGGCAATCCTACTTGCAAAGGATCAATTAAGGATGTTGCCCCAGCATAAGGATAGGAATCGAGATAAACATCTGCTAGCTGCAAAAATTCTTTCACATCCGCGCGACTAGGCAGTTGTTTTACGAACCGCAAGCGGTTGTTATTGACGCCGTATTTAGCGCAGACAGCGTTCAGATTGTTAACAAAAGGTGTGGCCGGATAAGTGCGAGTCCAAGCCGGCCCGAAGGGATATAAAATCAAGATTGAATCGGGTACAGCAGCTAGAATCTTTACCCAACTCTCCCTCAACTCCGGCAGAATTTTGTAGAAGTTGGCGCCGGAGATAAAAACTGTTGTATTGTCGGAAATCCCCAGACTTTGGCGGGTAGGTTTAACTGTAGCAACTTCCGATTCTGTTGCGTATGTGAAACAAAAACCGCTGCCTTCGAGAACAGCCAACTGTTCGCGATATTGTTCTTGATAACTAGCATCCGGCGCGGTAAATTGACCTGCGATGTAGTAATCCATGTGCCGGATTCCCGTGGTAGTCGGGGAACAGAAAGATGTAGTTTGTACCCGCGCTAAACGGTGGATTGCTAGTGAAGTCAGCGGTTTGTTAATAGCTGTTAAATTCGTACCGAAAAACAGGATATCTAAGTCGTCGGCGCGGATTGTTTGGACTTGCGATGCAAAGTCTTTGGGGAGTGCAACCAGTTTGTCGGCGCGACTTTGGCAGTATTGTTCTAATCGGTGGCCGCTGGTGTTGAGCGCGTACAGGTAAATCTCGAACTCGTTGCGGTTTAAATGCTCGAAAACCGGGATGGTAGCGAAGGTTTCGGTTTGCGGCGCGAAATGGTCGTTGATGATGCCGACGCGGATTTTTGTCCGATTTGGCGATCGCGACGGGAAGATACAATCAATTGAACAGCCGCGATTTTTGAGCGAAAACTCAATAATTTCCGCCCGTTTGGTGTAAATATCGCGTAGGTTTGCCGTGGTAAAGTACAGCGGGATAAAGTTCGCAACTTGCGCGAACAACAAAGCAATATTCTGCCACAGTGGCGACTCGGCATTTTTGAACAAATTAGTATGTAAGTAATCAATCCAGCCTTGGATGAATTGATAGTAAGTGTCTGCTTCTCCTCTGGTTTGAAATACGTTCGGACAAGTAAACATGAATTTGAGATATTCGTTGGCGAACCAATTAGGCACTGTAGCGCGATCGTACTTGAGCGGCAATTGGTCTGCGCGTCGGTACAGCATGGCTGCGAGCAGGTAATTGATGGCTTTTGGCTCGTTAAATCCTTTCGCCACATTTGCGACTAATTCGCTCACAAAAGTCTCTTCTGTATCCGTTAGCGGTTCATATCTAATGTCGCTGGCCAGCAGCGCTTGGTGCTGTTTGCCGACATCGCCTGCAAAGGCACTTGCAACTTGTTCGGCTGGTAAATTAAGCCAGATATCAGCAATTTGTTTGCGGGTAGGTTGACTGTTGACCGAAGCTGATTCGTTACTTGAGTCTTTTTGTTGCTGATTGACTGAGCTTGAAAATCCGGTAGAAGGTTGATGAGATTCACCAAGCAATAGTAGTGAAACTAATGCCTCTTTTAGTTGGGCAGATTGACTGCACTTTAGTCCCTCTCGAATTTGAGCGATCGCACCCTCCGAGTCTCCGTCTGTCAGGAGTTTCTTGGCTGTATTTAAGGCATACAAAGCATAATGTTCTCTGGCTTGATTCGATAACTTATCTGCGATCGCGCTTGGCAAGTAGGATTGAGAAATCTCGATCGATCTTCGCACGTCAGCTATTAGTCCGCCTGATTTGAGCAAGCGAGTATTGTCTGACGAAGAATGTTGGCGATACCAAGCTAGCGGTTCAGGTTCGTACCAAATCGGATAATGCACTGCAATTCGCTTCCACATCTCCCAATCAGAAGCAGCACCAGCTTGAGGGCAGAAACCGCCCAGATTTTCGTAAACGCTGCGTTTAACTGCAATAGGAGAAGCTTGCAGCCGACACATAACAATAATCTGTTCTAACCAATCACTAAGTATCCCTGGAGTTTCTCTTTCTAACCAAGATACCCAACGCTGATTTCCTGCTTCGTCTGTATAAATGTGGCGGCAAAAAGCTGCACCAACGCTCGGTTCTTTTTCTATACCTTCTCGCAAGCGGCTGTAAAAACCAGGTAATACAACATCGTCGTCGTGCAAAATATGAACCCACTGACCCTGCGATCGTTGAATGCAGAGATTAAAGATAGCAGTTTGGCCGATATCTTGTTCTGGATGTCGATAAAAATTAACTCGTCCACCACCGACAGCTTTAACAATTGCCTCCATTTCATCTTGGATAGATTGGTTCGAGCAATCGTTAACAACTTCAATCTGCATTTCCTCAGAACTTGGAGCCTGTTGCAAGACGCTTTTTAACGCTTGCTCTAAATATTTTACCCGGTTGTATGTCGGAATCATTACAGACCAAAAGGGTCGGCAAATATTGGTAGGGACAGGGTTAATTTCGGGAAACCCTGTGGATAGAGTCTGAACTGCACCAGGGATGGTACTCTTTTCGGGCGATCGCTTTGAACTGAGTGCAGTAGCAGTTTGCATCAAGGCTGCTTCCATAGTATTAGCCATTTTTGACCAAGAAAACTGTTTGGAGCGTTCTAAACCGGCCACAATCAAGGCTGAGCGAATTTCAGGCTTTTGGACTTCGCCCAGAGCCTTCACGAGTCCGCCAACGTCATTGTAATTGACATATAGCGCGGCCGATCCAGCTACTTCGGGAATAGACGCATTTGGACAAGTAATAGTTGGACACCCGCAGGCCATTGCCTCAAGTACGGGCAGTCCAAAGCCTTCATAGGCGGAAGGATAAACAAATGCTACAGCGCCCGAATAAGCACACCTCAACTGCTCGTCGCTCAGCCTCAAGAGGTGAACCTTAGTTTCTTTGCTGTACGCTTTCAACTCCTCTTCTAAAGTAGGAACACCCCCAGTACAAACTATCTCAAATTCACTGCTGCTGTGAAATTGGGAAAATGCTTTAAAAAACAATAGTCCGTTTTTATAGCCCTTCCAGCCAATTCGCTCCCCAACTAAGAGAAAGTAGGGCTTTGCTATACCAAACTCATACTTAAAGACCTCAATTTCTGCGGGACTAGCAGGCGAAAAATTATTTTTAATTCCACAGTGAGCGACCGTTATGGAAGCGGGAGTAATGTGCGGAAAAAACCTTACTAAATCGCGTGATGTATTTTCGGAAATCGTGATGTAGGCCGATGCGTGGCGGATGGCAGTATGCTTTTCTATCCACAGGTGATTATCTAAATCCTGTCCCACTACCTCTGGAATCATGTCATATCCCATGAAAATAGAGGGCGTTGATACGGGCGTAGTGTAATAGGTGGAGATAAACAAATCTGCCCTTTCTTCATCGCAGATTTGCTGTAGCATTTGGCGTTCTGCATCGCTTTTCGCGTAGTTGTATGGCGGCACAGTTCGATACTGAATGCCTGGAATTTTAGGAGCAGTTCCAGCGCGATCGAGAACTATGATATGTTTAGCAAAACCATTAGCAGCCCATTCTCCCAGCACAGATTTCCAGACGCTAGCAATTCCTGTATTATTTAACTGGAAAAATACGCCGTCTACAATAAAAATTGGTTTGACAACCGATGGGAGGCGCTGAGCAGTTTCAATCATCTGTTTCAGGCGTTCCACTAACACCTGTCTCGAAAAATTTTTAGCAATAGTCTCCCGCGCCGCCTGTCCCAATTGGCGGCAGAGCTGCGGATTGCGAAATAGTTGAATTGTATACTCAGCAAATTCTGCCGCATTGTTAGCAATCAAGCCATTGACGCCGTGTTCAATGGGAGAGCTGTGCGCCACATTTCGCAAGACAATAACTGGTAAGCCGTGCGCCATTGCTTCTACAATTTTCACCTGCTGTCCTGTACCGCCAATCAGCGGACACAAGGCGAATCGGCTTTCTGTATACAATGGCTTGAGATCGGGAACGAAGCCTAGTAACTGAACTCCTTCCAGTGCAACCAAACGCTTGCAACCAGTGCCTACCACTTGTAGGCTAAATTCTGGAAGTTGCGATCGCACCAGAGGCAACACCTTGGCGGCAAAATACAAGTACCCTTGCACGTTAAAAGGGTTGTCTCCAATTGCAAACAGCGGAACACCTGTATAACTATTGTTCAGTGACTCCGCCGCAAACGTCATCGGAATGTACTCAACTTGAGTTCGATGCGCGTGTTTTCGCATAGCCTGTGCTTCGCGGGGAGCAATGGCGATCGCGCAATCATATTCGTCAAAAATCGCATACTCGTCAGCATCAGCATCAAGCTGTAGCTGAGAATAAAAATCCTCTTCTAATACTTTCGGATTTATTTGGTGTGGAGCGATCGGACTATTGCCAATATAGCGCCCTACAGCTTGCCGCATTTTAAAATTGAGAGTAAACAAATCGATCGTATCTATAATCGTGACTGCTGACTTAAACTCATCACCAATTGCCAGTTTTCCCCAAAGCGAGTAATTGGTTACAACAACCTGTGGCAACAAAGCGGCAAAAACCTGGCGAAAACTGTCGCGCAATCCCGGCGGAGTATAAATTTCCCAGTTGAAAGCACCTCGACTGCGAGCGTTGATTTGCGCCATATATTGTCGATCGGCTTGGCTGCAGGGAGCAACCATAACTTTCACGCCAAATTTATTTTGCAAGTCGTTAATGCTGCTAGCTTCCCAAGGATTATCTGCAAACGCGGGATAACTCAACAGGGTAATGTCGTACCCCAATTCTTTGAGCGCCTCCAGCATTTCCATACATCTTTTGTGAGCGCCTGTTTGGGGAGGATAAGGATTGTGCGGGAAAAAGACCAGAGCTTTTTTATCTTTGCTTTCCTCAGCAGCGTTGCCCGCACTGACTTCTTGCAATAGAGATAAATTCCTCTCTCTGGGATCGCTCTTGGGCTTGGTGAGCATTGCTACAAACCGAACATAACAAGATTCATCGACTTGTTGAGCATTTTTAATTCTGTAAATTTTGAGGCTAATACCATTTAAATTATTAGCAATTCTCGCAATCAAATGTTCGGGATCGTAGAATCGACCGTGACGATTTTGCCAGCCTGATGCACAGTAAATTACAGCATCGTCTTCAAATTTAACTCCTTGCGGTACTGAAATCACAGGATCGGTCTGAATCGCGTACTCTTCAGCAAGATAAAGAGGCAAAATACAAACAGCACCTCCTGGCTTGAGGATGCGAGCAGCTTCCTGCACAAAGCTGATGTCTGAATCGCCTTCAAAATGCTCAAACGAGCAGTGGAGGGCCATTTTTGTAGCAAATTCATTGGGTACGGGTATATTGGCCGCATCCCCCCCAATTGTTTCTCCATTCAATCCAGGTGGGTAATCAAGGTCTTGCCGATACACCTTTGTTCCAAAAAGTCGATTATATATTGCTGGGACTGGGCTGCGCTGGCTAGCAATATCAATGTATATGTCATCGCTATTCAATTGCAATAGCTGCGCTGCTATGTAGTGTTCTAAAGATTTTTCATGGATATTTGAAAGATAGTAGTGCGGGAAATCTTCTCGATAACGTGCAGCTTGAAAATATCGCTGATATTCTGCTACATCAATCTCGTAATCTTCTAACTGAATTCCTAACTGGCGGAGCCGTTGATAAATATTCTCTTCTGTCCCGACATCATAGGATATAGCTGTTCTTTTCTTCGGTTCTCGAATCCGAGCAGAATAGGCATCAAACTCTGAATTTAGCAGAGAAACTTGTGTAGGTATCATAGTTATTTCATGGTAAATTTTAGGCTCTATTTCTTTGCGGAGTTCCAGCGCGAACACGCCTTCGATGAACTCGCGCAGTTGTTGAGGCGAGGCCGGGATTTCAGGTGGTGACTGATGTTCTTTAAAAATGCGCGATCGCCAGTCCAAGTTTTTAAAACATAAAGTCTCAATAAATTCCTTCCGAATCCTACACTTGGTTACTTCCTCCAGCTTTGACTCAAGTACAACTTTTAGTAGCTCCCGTGCTAAAAAGGTATAAGGCTGTTCTGGTTCTCGATCGCATTGAAGCGGATCGATATCCTTCATGTATTCCTGAGCTTCCTTGGGCTTTTCTGGGATGCGGTAAGAAAATAACCTTTCGGGAACTTTAACAAATTCGCCCAACAGCAATAATTCCAATAATAAAATTACATCAGTACCATATTTTTCAAGGAATAAGTTTGTTTTTTTTAAACTCTCTGAGCGAATGACACCGTAAATTGCGAACCAACCAACACGCGAGATGAGCTGATGCACTCGCTCTGAAAGAGTCATCCCTAAAGTTTCTAAATTCCGAAACGATAGAGTCCAATCATATCTGACGCTACCCTCTTCATTAAGGAACGTAATTTCGCTGCAACAAAGGACTGCGGAAGGATTATCCTCTAGCTGGGCTACGCACCTGCTGATATAGGTTTTCTCCCACAAATCATCGTGGGCTGCCCACATAAAGTATTTGCCCAATGACTGTTGAAAGGTGCGGTTAAAGTTCTTTGCTGAACCTAAGTTAGTAGCATTTCTGTAATAGTGAATATTTTGATATATAGCTGCATACTCCTGACAAATCTGAGGGGTTCTATCGGTAGAGGCATTATCTGATATAATAATCTTAAAATTTTCATAATCCTGTGCTAAAAGGGAATCTAGGGCAAGCCTTATGTAACGCTCGCCATTGTAAACTGGCATCCCAATGCTCACTAGGGGTTTGTTGTCAACCATGCTTAGTTACTCTACTGTGTGGTTCAAGGAGTTATTGGAAAAAATGGGATATCGCCCTTGGACTTCAGGCGAGGAATGAGCTTACTCGATTTATACGTCGGAGCTAGCCGCCAAACAGAAATATTTGGAGCTGAATTTACTCCTAAGCTAGTTTTTTTCAGCAAATAGCACAATTAATATCATATTGCTGATACTTTTAATCCAGACAATCTCCGACAACCTGAGAGAATCCAAATATAGCACACTCATCAGACACGTCTGAGAGTAGGGTGGTATCCCACAAAGCTTTAAGGAAAATCCCTAAAGCGCCATTAAAATCACGGGGTATTTCACGAACACAATTGGGGCATTTAAAAGTTTTAGAGCCACCCAACTTTTTATGAATATGACCACATTTTGTACAAGTTTTGGAGGTATATTCCTCAGTTACTCTAACCAATCTCGAACCGTAACGATTACAGAGATGCTCTAAGGTTTGTGAGAACTGATAGAAAGCCCAAGTCATCATTGCTCTTGCCGACTTAGAATTAAGTTGGCGACTTCCTCTTGCCACCATCTCAGAAGTCTCAAAGTGTGGCAAGTAAATGACATCGTAATTACGCGCCAAGTAACTTCCTACTTGTTTGTGAGCTTCTGAGCGCAAGTTTTTGATTTTAGTTCTTATTTTCTCCATTGCTTGCTTTAGTCGGTAACGCAATCGGGAAAATACCGAACCTTTCAATTGGTCACGCTTGGATTGAATTTTATCTAAATGCTGACACAATCTAGCAATTCGTCCCAAGTCATGTTTCCCAAATTCAGTGAAATAATTGCCATCAAACCCGGTCAAAAAACAGCGCAGTCCTGGAGCGAGTGCGATGGTCTTGCCACCATTTCTCGATGCTGGAACGTCCATCTCTACAGGCATATTCACAAACCAACGTCCTTTATTGTAAGTGACTTCTACAGCTTTGTCGTAATTGATTAAGCAAAAATCTTGCCCAGTCCAAAGAGGTTTTTCTAAACCATTGCTAGCGTTAGCCATGAGATGACCGTTCTTATAATCACCCGGGTCAAACTGAATGGTCTGTTTTTGGGCTCGAATCGACCTGAATTTGGCTAGTCTTAGTCCAGCTAAAGGATTGATTTTCGCCTTTTTCCCTTTACCTATGTGAGTTGGTTGTTTGTCAGTTTTCTTCCAAGCTGTATAAGCCTCGAAGAGGGCGTTATCTAAGCCATGAGCTATTCCTAGCTCTTTGCACCATTCAGGGATTATCTCGTAACCCAAAGTTTTACAGAAACTCCGAAATGCTTGCTTCCCAGAAGTTTTCAAAACTGGCTGATTAGTCTTTTTGTCAACAGTGTAATAGGTAAACTTTCCTTGATGTTGGTTGAGGTAATAAATTGCGTTATTGTAAACTTTGCGATTGGCATGAATTCTCAACATCCAGATTTTCTTGGTTTCCCCCTTTGGGTACACTCGGTAGGTCAGAGTCTTCAATGATTTGCTTTTTGTACTTTCTGAGTCCGTACAATCGACAACTGAAGACATGGATGATTGCGAGTATGTCTTGAACCCTTTCTCTTTCTGGACTAAGTGTGCAATTGTTGAGAACCAGAATTTTACATCCGCCCCGCTCCGCAAACCATGAGATAAGATCGAACCCGAATCGACACAATTTATCTTTTGAGGCAATGACAACCATTCCGATGTCGCCTGTGTAAATGTGTTCCAGTAGGGCGATAAGACCTTTCCGTTTGAAATTGAGGCCGCTCCCGATGTCTTGGATAATTTCACATCCGGGGTAGCGAGACAGAAGAAAGTCAGTCTGTCGTAGAAGGTCGGCTTTTTGACTTCGACTGCTAACTCTGGCGTAGAGGATGGTTGGTTTAGTAGATGGAATATTGACAACTGAGTCACAGTCGTATCGTCGCTGTCCTGATGGTGTGCTGTACGCTTTGATTTTCCCTTCTTTTTCCCACCGCTCAAGGGTTTTTGAACATACTCCAAGTCGTTGAATAGCAATTCTTGGTGGTACATATTTGGCCATATTAGGTTTATTTTACGTGAACCACTCTCTCCTACACCGATTATCTGACTTATTAGGGAAATGTCTAAGAAAATATCGTCCTAGGGATTACTCTACTCTATCTCAGTCATCGGCATATTCGGAGAGCGAGGATTTGGATATATTTGCAACCCTCTGGGATCGACAATCAAATCGAGCGTCTCCATCACAATAGCACCGAGTAAAGCATACTTTTTCCCAGGTTGGACGAGATCCCTTCAAACCAACCTTTCCTACCGCAGACTTCCACTTCCACCCCACCAACAATATCTCTTTGGGCCGTCTCCTCGTTAGCATACTTAACTATCTGCTTCCTAATCTTAGGGAAGTTAAACTGTGCAGCAGTTGATTCGGGCAAAACCAACATCGTTGCTCCTGTATCTACTTTTGCCTCCAGTTCCACTATCTCGCTGTCAGTCAAAAAATTTCTAATTTTTAAGGTAGTGTAGGTAATTCCCATCGCTGCTCACTTCTTGGTTTCTACTAGATTAACTGAAAATTGCCCGCCGATCGCCGAAAACCTTGTGGGCTAGGGGGCGCCAGGTCTTGACAAAAATCATTTAATATTGTAAGGATAACAGCAAATTCACAGACAGATGACAAGTTCCGTTCCCACGACCTCACCTCAGACCGCCACAGCATGGCCGGGATTCCTCACCACACAAAAACAAGTTACAATTACGTTAAGATTGATGAACATAAATAAAAATTCCCAAATCACAGGGACTAAAAATTAGGAGGATCGACCTCGGTGAATAAACGGTGGAGAAACGCTGGCCTGTACGCACTGCTGGCTATTGTAGTCATTGCCTTAGCAACGGCTTTTTTTGACAAACAGCCCCCAAGCCGCGAAGTTTGGAAGTACAGTCAATTCATTCAGGAAGTCGAAGGCAAGAGAGTAGACAAAATAAATATCAGTTCCGATCGCAGCAAAGCCCTGGTCACAGCCCAGGACGGCAACAAGGTACTCGTTAACCTGCCGAACGACCCCGAACTGATCAACATCCTGACCAAAAATAACGTAGATATTTCAGTTCTGCCCCAAAGCGACGAAGGCTTCTGGGTAAAAGCCCTCAGCAGCCTGTTCTTCCCGATCTTGCTCTTGGTGGGACTGTTTTTCCTGGTGCGGCGCGCCCAAAACGGGCCCGGCAACCAAGCCATGAACTTCGGCAAATCCAAAGCTAGAGTCCAAATGGAGCCGCAAACTCAGGTGACTTTCGGCGACGTGGCAGGCATCGAACAAGCCAAGCTAGAGCTCGCAGAAGTCGTGGACTTCCTGAAAAATGCAGACCGCTTCACCGCAGTCGGAGCAAAAATCCCCAAAGGCGTGCTGCTGGTAGGCCCTCCCGGAACTGGCAAAACCCTGCTGGCAAAAGCAGTGGCTGGAGAAGCAGGCGTTCCCTTCTTCTCGATTTCCGGTTCAGAATTTGTGGAAATGTTCGTGGGTGTCGGTGCTTCCCGCGTCCGCGACTTGTTTGAACAAGCTAAATCTAACGCTCCTTGTATCGTATTTATCGATGAAATTGACGCGGTAGGTCGCCAGCGGGGCGCTGGTTTGGGCGGTGGTAACGACGAACGGGAACAAACCCTGAACCAGTTGCTGACCGAAATGGACGGCTTTGAGGGCAATACTGGCATCATTCTGATTGCTGCCACGAACCGCCCCGATGTGCTCGATGCGGCGCTGCTGCGTCCGGGTCGCTTCGATCGCCAAGTTGTAGTCGATCGCCCCGACTTCGGAGGCCGCCTAGAAATTCTCAACGTTCACGCCCGCGGCAAAACTTTGTCGAAAGACGTGGATCTGGAAAAAATCGCCCGCCGGACACCCGGTTTCACAGGTGCGGATTTGTCCAACCTACTCAACGAAGCAGCAATTTTAGCCGCCCGTCGCAACTTGACCGAAGTCTCGATGGATGAAGTCAACGACGCGATCGACCGCGTGCTCGCTGGCCCAGAAAAGAAAGACCGCGTGATGAGCGAAAAGCGCAAAACTTTGGTAGCTTACCACGAAGCCGGTCACGCTTTAGTCGGCGCGCTGATGCCCGATTATGACCCCGTGCAGAAAATTAGCATTATCCCCCGCGGCCGCGCTGGCGGTTTGACTTGGTTCACACCCAGCGAAGATCGGATGGATTCTGGCTTGTATTCTCGGTCTTACTTGCAAAATCAAATGGCGGTAGCTTTGGGCGGCCGCATTGCTGAAGAAATTGTGTTCGGCGAAGAAGAAGTAACCACTGGCGCGTCGAACGACTTGCAGCAAGTGGCAAGAGTAGCGCGGCAAATGGTGACTCGCTTTGGAATGAGCGATCGGCTAGGCCCTGTAGCTCTCGGTCGCCAACAAGGCAATATGTTCATGGGTCGCGATATCATGGCTGAACGGGATTTCTCTGAAGAAACCGCAGCGACGATCGACGATGAAGTGCGTTTGTTGGTAGAACAAGCTTACCGTCGCGCTAAAGATGTACTCGTCGGCAACCGCCACGTCCTTAATGCTTTGGCAGATATGCTAGTTGAAAAGGAAACTGTGGATGCGGATGAATTGCAAAATTTGTTAGCTAATAGCGATGTGAAAATGGCGACGATCGCCTAATCAATTTTACAATTTAGATTTTGGATTTTAGATTAAATCTAAAATTTGAAATCAATAATTGGGGTGATTCTGGGATTGTCTGGAATCTCCCCGATTTTTTTGTGGGTTAAGTGCGATCGATTTTAGATTTTAAATTTGGGATTTTAGATTTAATCTAAAGAATGATATTATTTCCGGTCGCTTCGCCCGAAATCAGGTAGGGGCGGGTTCACCAATAATATCAGCCAATAATTGACAATCTCAAAAACCCGCCCGGCCGGGATATTATGGTCAATCGATCGGACATGATATCAGACATTCAGCATACCTTTTTCCAGCAGCTAGCGCTTAACTTCTTCCCAGGGAACTCTTGGTTCATCTTTTCTAGATTCAATAATCAGACAGTCGTAAACATCCTCCCAGATAAGCTGTCACGCATTTAAATTGCATATTCAGGGCGGGCGAGACGCCCAACCCCTACTCCCCACAAAGCTTAGATTATTTTTTGACATTCAATTAAAATGCACAACAGCTTATCGTCTGGGTACTGGAAGTCAAGCAGCACCACGACTTTTTAGCCTTGAGACTCAACTAATATCAAATCCGTTGGCATCGGAATTATTCATCTCTCTCTTCCCTTTCTCTGTATCCTCTGTGTCAAGAGCGGTTTCATCATTCCGATACAACAGGAATTGATATAAAAACTGAAAGTCTGTCGGTTCGCCGCATTCAGCCAGCACGTCAGCTCAAAAATCTCTGTGGTTTTTGAGGTCAACAATTGCAGCGGTTTTGTTGCCTAGATTGTCCGTTAAAAATTGAACGCCGTGCATATTGTAAATTGCCATATATCGAAGTTAGTAAGCTGTATTAAAATTATAGGCGAGTCAGAATGATATGAGTTTCAAATTTGGGATCGTTCCCAATTTAAAATCCTTCGACTGATCACGCCGAAGTCTAAAATCTAAAATCTAAAATCTAAAATCTAAAATTGTATGAATCATCAATCTTGGTTGACACAACTAAAAAAACACCGTGCAATCGCAGTTATCCGCTCCTCCGAAAAAGAACTCGCTCGGCAGATGGCCAAAGCGGTAGCAGCAGGAGGAATCCAGTTTATTGAAATTACTTGGAATACCCACAAAGCCGCTGAATTAATTGCCGAACTCCGCTCCGAATTCCCTACTTTTAGTATTGGTACTGGCACTTTATTAAACTTAGAACAGTTGCAGCAAGCAATAGACTGCGGCGCTCAGTTTCTGTTTACTCCCCACACCGATTTAGCTATGATTAAAACAGCAGTTGACGCCGGAGTGCCGATCGTCCCCGGTGCTTTTTCTCCCACGGAAATTGTGACCGCCTGGCAAGCAGGCGCTACCTGCGTTAAAGTGTTTCCGATATCGGCTTTGGGAGGCGCCGCCTACCTGAAAAGCCTGCAAGGCCCCCTGGGAAACATTCCTTTAATTCCCACTGGCGGGGTGACGCTGGAAAATGCGAAAGTATTTATTGACGCCGGGGCGATCGCGGTTGGTTTAGCCGGAGACTTATTTCCTAAACACTTAGTGGAAAATCGCGATTGGCGTGCGATCGTCCAAATTGCCCGAACTCTCACCCAAAACTTAACAACTTGTTAAGCCCTCTTTCCCAATCCAACATTTCAAATCTACAATCTAAAATAGGACAAGCAAATCTAAAATCTAAAATCTAAAATAGTACGAGGTGTGAGAAATGAACAGCATTATCAACTCAATTTACTTCCGCCGCGCTGGAACTTTCTGTGCCGGCTGCGCCCTAACAGTTGCTGCATTCTGCGGCGGTTCAATGACCGCATTTGCCAGCGAACAGCACAACATAATTGCCAATAAAATTATGCTGTTGCAGCAATCTAGCGAACGCTGGATTGAAATAGATTTGTCAAGACAAAGGTTAATAGCTTGGGAAGGAAATACACCCGTTTACGCGGTGATTATTTCCAGCGGCAAATCATCCACTCCTACCCGCACGGGAACCTTTGCCGTTGAAACCAAATACCGCGTTGCTAGAATGACTGGGCCGGACTACGACGTGCCCGACGTTCCCTATACAATGTATTACGACGGAGGCATGGCAATTCACGGCGCTTACTGGCACAATTTGTTTGGCAATCCCGTCACTCACGGCTGCACAAATGTAGCTGTCAATCACGCTAAATGGCTATTTGAATGGGCCTCGGTGGGAACACCCGTGGTGGTGCACAAATCTCAGGTTTAGGGAATTGGGAATTGGGTATGGGGCTGGGGCATAGTCGAACATTATTCAATCTGTTAGATGCCCGACTTCTTAAAAAAGTCGGGCATCTGCGTATTACATTTTTTTAGGTGTGCTTACTTTACTGCTGTTTTCAAGAACAATCCCAATTATATAAAACCTTACTAAAATCTAATTCTCTGAGTGCTGATTCATCAATAAAAAAGTTACCTACACCACTGTCTCCCCACATGATATTTACTGTCTCATTGCAATCGCTATCCATTTGGAATAGAAGAAGGTCTGGCTTTTGTTTTTGATCGGAGTTACTACTATATTTTCTTACGTCGTCTTGTGTAAAATAAGGATAACCACCTATTTTATGACCAAAGGAATGCGATATTTCTAGGTACTCATCCTCAATTTCAGGGTTCCTAAATAACTCATGGATTTCCGAGCCTAAAAGTTCGGTAAATTGGTAGTCAATGGTACTAATCGGCGCATATTTTTTAGTAAATTGCAAGCTGCAACAGCCCTGAACAGGAAAATATTCGGGTTCCGGCAAAAAATCATAATTGGTAATGATGTTTTCAACTTGGAGGTCTGGCTGAGGAAAATAGATTATTTTGAATCTGTCTTCGGCTGTGGGATTATCTACCTCGGTCCCATTGCCCAAATTTAAACCATATAGGTCATCGTCAGCTATATAAAACTGCAAAATTCCCCGATCGGGAAAACCATCTAAAGAGGGTACTTCAGAAAAGTTGATTTGTGCTAGCAAGAATAAATATTTACCGTCAGCAGCTTTTGGGTACTCAAAGCCTTTAGGTAAATAGGGCAATCCCCCAAATTTACTCTGCCACCAATTAACGTCATCATTATTCTGGATTTGAATTTCAATGTAAGGTTTAATGGTAGCTTCAATTCTCTCGCGATACTTTTCTAGTTCGGGAGAGAGTCGAAATTCTAGTTTATAATTCATCTGCTTTTAACAATTTGTTTTGAAGGTAATCCGTAGGGTGCGCCGAAGCGCACTTTACCTGTAAAGTCTATCCTTAACTTAGCTGCACCACGGGTTTATCCTCTAACAAAGTTTCATTGGTCAACAAATCTTCAACAGTAATACGCAAAAAGCGCTGTTCGTCAACGCGGAACAAAACTTTTATGCGATCGCTCCCCGGATACCCAGGCGGCATCAATTGCGCGATGCTGCGGGCTCCTTCTTTATCATTTAAGGGCTGTACCGATGTTTGGCCTGCGAGTTGGCGAGTAATTAGCCTGTCGCCGTCAAAATATATTTCCGTGCCGCCAGTTTCCGCTCCCAATTCGCCGATAATTAATTCTATACTTGGCTGACTTTCTAAAGAAGCTCCCAAGACTAATTCTACCGGTTCGCTCATCGGATAGGACTGGCCGGATTTGATTAAACTGTGCCAACTGTGGCAATTTTCGCGGCGGTTCCAGTAGCGAATTCCGTAACTGTGATAGAGAAAATCTTTGATTTCTATGCCTTGACTCAGTTGCAGAGCACCTTGGGCGATCGCCTCAAAGGGTTTGTCGCAGCGAATTTTTGCCGGCTCAAAATATTGCTGCACCCAACGCCCGACAGCGGGAATTTGGACAGTACCGCCAACTAGCAAAACTGCGTCGATATCCCCAATTTCTAAGCCTTGGCGCCGCGCTTGCTGCAATACTTGATTCATGCACTCGTCGAGTTTGTCAAAAAACTGATGTTCAGCGAGGATAGATTCAAAACGAGTTCGGTCTAATTCTAATTCGTAACTCTCAAAATTTTCATCATCAAAATAAACCTCAACCGCCTGATTGACTAAAGACAACTGAATCTTTAACCGTTCTGCCAATCTCGTTGTTATCGGAGATTTTGCCAGCCCTTTTGTTTGAACAAAATAGTCAACCAGCCAATTATCAATATCAGAACCGCCTAAATTTTGTCCGGCTTTAGCCAAAACCCGCGCAACTTTTGTTTTTTGCGCTGAAGATTCAGCTAATAACTTTTCGCCCCATTTGAGAATAAAACCGAGGGGCTTTTTGTTGGAGGAAGCGTCCAAACGTACTAAAGAAAGATCGAGAGTTCCGCCGCCGAAATCAATGACTAACAGATTTTCGCGATCGGCTAAACCGTAACCCAAAGCAGCCGCCGTAGGTTCGTCCAACATCCGCACCTGTTCTACTTGCAGAGATTGTGACACTTTGCCCAACCAATGGCGGTAAGCTTCAAAACTATCTACCGGCACAGTAAAAATCAAAGAATCTACGGGCAAGGGCAGTTGGCGAATTGAACTCACTATTTGACTCAAATACCACTCACCTACTTGTTCAAAAGTAATAAGTTGCCCGTCAAGTTCCGGCACAAAACCCTGAACAGAAGTGCCAATCCCCCGCTTAAAATTGCGAAAAAACCGAGAATCTCCACTCAAATCCAGGCCTTTGTCGCGGACTTGCTGACCGAGTATGACTTTACTTTGAGCAGCGTCCTCAACGTAGAGTAAACTGGGAATTAGGGGCGGATTTTGAGCCGAGATTGCCGACAATCCCGGTAATTTCAAAGTTTCGGGCTGCTGGAGGACTTGATTCCAGCGAGCGACGACGGTGTTGCTAGTTCCAAAGTCAATTGCGATCGTCATTCAGCCAAAATACACAGCTACTAGGGATTAGATTATATTATGGTATTTATAGCCGCAAATACAAACATAATATCATGACTCAATCCACTTTCTTTGAAACCGAGAACAAAGAGCCTGTACAGGGAATTACTGAAATTGCAGTATGCGGCTACAAGTCTATTTACGAAGAGTGCCAGATTGAAGTGCGATCGCTGACAATTCTAGCCGGTGCCAACAGTTCTGGTAAGTCTAGCATCATGCAGCCACTATTGCTGATGAAGCAAACGCTAGAAGCCCCTTACGACCCCGGTGGTTTGAAACTTGACGGGCCTAATGTTAAATTTACATCAGCAGAACAGGTATTGTCTAAACTCTCTCCCGAAAAATACAGGGATGAGTTTTCTCTCAGGCTGAATATAGATAAAGATAATTTTTTGCTCAACTTATTTAGAAAGCAGCCAAAGCACGGAATTAAAGTTGTTAGAGCGACTTACTGTATTCCTTATGACGGGGGTGAAATTATTACTATTCGGCCCGGAATGCAGCATCAAGATTTGGTAAAAATTATTCCTGAATATTTGGCGGAAAATTACAATTTATTCTTAGATAATATCGAGGGAAAACCGCCACTATGGAGTGTGAGTAATGTCCGATGTTTTCTAGACCTGCAACTTGGCGACAGTCAGTTTGATTCATCCTATTTGGCAATGAATTTCCCCAAACATATTCGCCGCATAGTCCACGTTCCGGGGTTGAGAGGCAATCCAGAACGCACCTACAATACCGCAGGAGTTGGCAGTGAATTTCCGGGATTTTTTGAAAATTATGTTGCTAGTATAGTTAATTACTGGCAAGAAAAAAAAGACGATCGACTAATAAAATTGAGTCAAGCTTTAGAGTTCTTAGGACTTAACTGGAAAGTTGAAGCCAGACAGATTAATGACGTACAAATTGAACTGCTAGTAGGTCGTTTATCCCGCAGCGGGAGTGCAAGCGATACTGTTAGTATTGCTGATGTTGGCTTGGGAGTATCGCAAACCTTGCCTGTTTTAGTTGCATTGCTTGTAGCAGAACCAGGACAATTAGTTTATCTAGAACAGCCGGAAATTCACTTGCATCCTCGCGCTCAAGTTGCTTTAGCAGAAATCTTAGTGGATTCTGCAAATAGAGGTGTGCGAGTAGTTCTAGAAACTCACAGCGAATTGCTGCTTTTAGCAGTTCAATCGTTAGTTGCCGAGGGTAAAATATTACCGGATTTAGTAAAACTTCACTGGTTTAAACGGCGCGACGATGGTGTTACAGAAGTCACCAGTG
Source organism: Microcoleus sp. BR0-C5 (assembly GCF_036705045.1). Taxonomy (NCBI): domain Bacteria; kingdom Bacillati; phylum Cyanobacteriota; class Cyanophyceae; order Oscillatoriales; family Microcoleaceae; genus Microcoleus; species Microcoleus sp. BR0-C5. The sequence goes on along the minus strand of NZ_JAUBTR010000045.1, from coordinate 9,425 downwards.
CCGATTTAGACGAGAAGGGATCTTTTGGAGATTGGCCTGAAGATTTGGGCGATGTTTCTTTGCATCTAGAAAACCGCTATTTGGATGCAGCTTTGTGGAAGCGTTAATATGGCAGATAAAGTTTCTAAACGCCTGGTAATAGATGCTTGTGTTGCGCGTGCTGCTGGTGGAGAAGATGCTACGGATCTCACATCGGTTAACTGTCGCAATTTTCTCAAAGCTGTCTTGGATATTTCTCACCGAGTTGTGATGACTCCAGATATTAAAGACGAGTGGAACAAACATCAATCAAAATCTGCTAGTATATGGCTGCGCCGGATGGTGGAAAAGAACAAACTATGTATCTGCGATATAGCGGTAGATGATGATTTGTGGTGTCAAGTTGAAGCGACCGCCGAGAGCCAAAGAAAGCGGGATATGATGGCTAAAGATTGGCGGTTAGTGGAAGCTGCAATCGCTACCGATATAACAGTAATTTCACTCGATAACAAAGTCAGAAAATGTTTTGCTAACGCAGCATTACAGGTTGATGAGCTTAAAGATATTATATGGGTAAACCCCGCCGAAATAGGAGAAAAAACCCTTGATTGGCTGCAAAATGGTGCTGAACCTGAAATAGAACGATCGCTCGGATTTCAGAAAGCACACAACTGAGTAGATTTAGAGTAATTCTGGGTTAGTAGGATCGCCCGTGCGATCGCCATTTTACCAATTTTTAGTTGCAACAAATAAGCGCCACTTTTATAAGCGGCACAAAACTCATACCATTTTAGATTTTAGATTAAACACTTGGGAATGGCTGACGGCATAAGGGTTTGGAATTTGGGCATACAGTTGCATTGTTTCTTGAAAGTGGTATAATCTGTCCGCCGCCACCAAGCTTTTTCCTTTGCTCTCAATCCAATTTTTTAAGGAAGCGTGCAAAATGCTGGATATGGGCGATCGCAAAACAGCACTATTGGCTCTAACACTACTTGTCCCTGCGGCTAGTATTGGTATCATAGCAGCCTTGTATATTGCCCTTGGAAGCTGGGGACAAACACTGTCAGTCTTTTGTCAAGTTTGGTTGCTAGTTTGTCCGATCGCGTGGTCTGTTTTTGTCGATCGCAAAAAGCTCAGTTTATCCCTGCCCAAGCCCCAAGAATTGCTGGCTGGATCTATTTGGGGAATATTCATGTTTGCGGTAATTCTGGGTATCTATAGCCTTTTTGGCCAGCACTGGATCGATCCTGTAGTTGCTAAAGAAAAATCGGATCAATTAGGTATTAGCAGCCCTACTATTTACTTGATTGTAGAAGCATATTTTGTGCTAGTTAACTCACTGATAGAAGAATTTACTTGGCGGTGGTTTGTGTGCAACAAGTGCCAGATTCTCATACCGGGAACAAAAGCAATATTTCTGAGCTCGCTATTTTTCACGCTCCACCACATTTTTGTAATAGCAGCTTACAGCGACTGGCCGGCTGTTCTCTTAGGTTCCTTAGCTGTCTTCACAGCCGGGATAATTTGGTCGCACTCTTATCTAACTTACCGCTCGCTGTGGTCGAGTTATATCAGCCACGCGATCGCAGATTTGGCCTTGGCAATTATTGGTTGGCAAATCCTCTTTAACTAGCTGCTTTTTCAGCGACTATCGTCGGCAATTATACAGTAAAAATTGACACTTTTCCCAACTCGTTCTCCCGACTAATATCTCTCCCCATCATCTGACAGAATTTCTGGGCGATTGCCCATCCCAAACCCGTACCGCCGTATCGGCGAGTAGTAGACTCGTCCGCTTGCCTAAAAGCTTGAAATACTCTCTCAATTTGCTCTGTATTCATTCCAATTCCAGTATCGCTGACTGTGAAACTAATCCATTCTTCAGCAGCCGGAATATCCGAACTGGGTTCTTGACTGATGCTGTGCAATAATCTAACCTTCATATCTTCCCAAAGGAAGATGCTTTGCGTTCAGGCATCTGCTTTTAATTCTAGATTTGGTTTTGCTTGCGATCGCATAATTTTAGCTGCATAAAAACAGGCCAACCTATCGCTACCAGCATCGGCGGCCGGGACCCCAAAAGCACACCGATTGTCATCTGGAATTGTAAACTTAGGAAAAATGATGCTTTCATAACATGAAATTTTTTGTAGGCGAAATCGTTTGATACATACCACGAAGCTGCTGCTACTGCTTAGGAGTCAAGGTTTGCACGATATAGGCCGATCCCCCTTGAATATTCCTTTGATCTTTATAGGGTCATTGGATAATTTGCTGCTCAAGTTTTGTTACGGTAATTACTTAGACAGGAATTGGGCAGGAACGCTACATATACTCTGCCCCGCAGTGGCAGTCTCTTTTGGGAATTTTTTCAGGCGCTCGCCTTTTATTAACAAATTTAAAACTCAGCCAGCTAATTAAATTTATATCGGTGAAACTCTATGTTCTGTAGCACGATTGGGCAACCTATTTTTTCAAACAGTGGACGCCTCAAGCAGGTTTTTTCAGGAACATACGACAAGTGAGGGCGAGGGATATCGCTTGAAAAACAGGGTTTCTCCCCTCATTCGCACGTCCACGACGGTGATTCGCGCGATCGCGCCCCTGCAGGGATCTGAGAAAACCACCATCTCTGAATCTTGACAAAATAGGATATTGTGTCACGCAATGCCGACTGCACAGTTACCAAAAAATCACAGCCACTGATTGGTATTTAGATTTCTTAGTTCAATGGGGCAATCAACATTCTCAAGGTAAGAATTCCCCTCTTGAATCGAGTATAAAATTTTGCCAAAGGCGATGTCAATCTACTGCATATTGTTGTTAATGCTACCTTTATTCCCCACATTAAAAGTTGGCTGATATTCGGTTTCCCGTACATCCCTGTCTGTTGGATAGTAAATGATGTTATCTTTAACAGAGGGTGTTGTCTAGCTTGGTGTTTGTCGCGAACAAAGCTCCTATTTGATGAGGGATCTATCTTCAGAAGGAAATTTCGCTGCTCGGCAACTTATCCCTATAGGAACTGTTTGGCGATCACATCAATCGTTATTATCAATGCAATGACAGTGAAGTTTTGGCAGATAGATGTTGGGGTGTTGCGAACAGTCGATCGGTTGGATTCTATGTAAACACCAGGAAAGCGGTAATTAATATTCACCCGCCCCCCTTTCCTTTTGGGCTCTAACATCAGCGCTGGTAGCAGCGCCGAAAGCGAGTTAAAGTCGTCAGCGGGACTTAAAAATGAAAATCACCTTTGTTCTTCCTACTCTGTCTCTGACTGGTGGAATACGAGTAATATCTATTTTCGCCGAACTTTTGAGAAAGCGAGGACACTCCGTGTTCGTTATCTCTGTACCCCGTCCCCAGCCGAGTATGCGCCAGCAAGTCAAGTCGCTGTTGCGGGGAGGGGGTTGGATTTCCCCACCTGAAAACGAACCCTCATTTTTCGATAACTTAGGTGTAGAACACAAAATTACCGATCGCTACCGCCCGGTAGAAGACAAAGATGTACCTGACGCTGACGTAGTAGTTGCCACCTGGTGGGAAACCGCCGAGTGGGTAGCCAAACTCTCTCCCAGCAAAGGAGCAAAAGCTTATTTTATCCAGCACCACGAAGTTTTTGACTATCTACCTCAAGGAAGAGTAGAAGCAACTTGGATGCTGCCCCTGCACAAAATTACGATCTCAGAGTGGTTAGTTGAGCTAGCTCGGACTAAATACGGCGATAGCAAAGTTTCCTTAGCTCCTCCTACCGTGGACACCAAGCAATTTTACGCCTGTCCTCGCAACAAACAATCGGTTCCTACAGTTGGCCTAATGTACTCTACAATCTACTGGAAAGGAACCGACATCGCCCTCAAAGCTTTTTCCCTAGCGGCCGAAAACATCCCCAACCTGCGTCTGGTTGCCTTCGGTACAGGGGCCCCATCCTCGGAATTGCCCTTACCGGCCAATGCCGAGTATGTAATTCAACCCGACCAAGACAAAATCAAAGACTATTACAGCAAATGCGATGCTTGGCTGCTGGCGAGCCGCTCAGAAGGCTTCGGCTTGCCAATTATCGAAGCGATGGCGTGCCGCACTCCCGTCATCAGTACCCCAGCAGGTGCTGCTCCTGAAATTTTGAGCGGCGGTACTGGCATACTTGTAAGACCAGAAGATCCCGAAGAAATGGCCAAAGCCATAGAGTCTATCTGTCAGTTGCCAAATTCCAAGTGGCAAGCCATGTCGGACGCCGCCTATGCCAAGGTGAACAATTATACTTGGGAAGATGCCACGGATCATTTTGAAGCGGCATTGAAAGTTGCTGTAGACAAATCTAAGCAGCGCGAGGTTAACATAGTTTCCTGTTCTCCCTACTACGATGTAACCCAAGGAAAAATTCCGGTTGGATGCTAAGTGCCGCGCGGCCATTTGAAATTCGGCGCTACGGGCGTTTTCGGCGCCGGATTCTGGGGAGAAACTCAATATCGTTTGGTGGGGTGCTTTTGCCACAACTAAAATCCCCTGTGTCCTATTTTCTACGCAGCAGTCTCGACACGAGTTCTGACCGCAGCGACGAGGGAGGGAATACTGGTTATAAATTGATCTGCCAAAATCTAAACCAGAGGGCAACGGAGGTTTTAAGGCTGGCTCCGTTACAGGTTAAACTTGTCTTGTCGTCAAACATCTGCCCATTTGTAATTTGGAAAAGTCCCTGACGACAAAGTAAGATCGGCTTGACTCTCGAGTTACGATCCCTCCTGCAGAGATCCGCACCCCCCACAAAAGCCAAACAGAGGCTGGTAAGTGCGAAGTTTTTGTTATGGAGGAGTTTTAACCAGTATCAATCTTCAGCATCTACTCATGAAAATTACTTTTGTCCTTCCTACCCTTGGTCTTACAGGTGGCATGAGGGTGTTATCTATTTACACAGAACTGCTGCAAAAGCGAGGACACAAAATATTTATCGTCTCTCAACCCCCGTGGCAACCGGCTTTGATCCAACAATTGCGCTCGTTGCTGAGGGGTAGGGGTTGGGAGTCCCCTCCCAAGACACCAAAGTCTCACTTTGATAAAGTGGAGGTCGAAAGTCGAGTTCTCGAAACCAACCGTCCAATTACCGACCTGGACGTACCTGATGCCGATATTGTCATGGCTACTTGGTGGGAAACTGCCGAGTGGGTGGCAAAATTCTCTCCCAGCAAAGGAACGAAAGTATATTTTCTCCAACACTACGAGGCTTTTGACTACATACCAAAAGGTCGAGTAGAGGCAACTTGGCGGCTGCCGATGCACAAAATCGCTGTGGCCCAGTGGCTGGCCGACATAGCTCGGAATGAATACGGCGATTTGTCTGTATCTCTCGTCCCTCCTACGGTGGACACCAAACAGTTTTACGACCCCCACTCGCGAGCGAAGCAGCCGCGAGGCAAGCAATTAGTTCCCACAGTCGGGATGTACTATACTACAACTCCTTGGAAAGGCTGCGTTCTGGCCCTGAAAGCTTTCTCTATAGCTGCTGAAAAAATTCCTAACCTTCGTTTAGTTGCCTTTGGTTCCGGCCATACTCCTCCTCCCAATTTTCTGCCTCCGGGTACTGAGTATAATAAAGAACCTAGTCAAGACCAACTAAAAGAATTTTACAGCAAATGCGATGCTTGGCTGTTTTCCAGCAGCTCCGAAGGCTTCGGCTTGCCAATTTTAGAAGCGATGGCTTGCGGCACTCCAGTCATCGGCACTCCTGCTGGTGCGGCTCCGGAACTACTTGCTGGCGGGGGTGGCATACTTGTCAAGCCAGAAGACCCAGAGGATATGGCAAAAGCGATCGAGCAGATTTGTCAGTTGCCTGATGCCGAATGGCGCGCCATGTCCGAGACTGCTTTGGAAACTGTGATAAATTATACTTGGGAAGATGCAACTAATCTCTTCGAGGCGGCACTATACACTGCTTTGGAACGTCAAGCACAATTAACGAACAAGACGTAAAACTGAGGTTGATTTAAAAGATTGGGATTGGGCGATCGTTTAAGCGAGAATTTTGATCCGGCAATTTGAGTTGTCTTTCTACAATTTTACTGCCAAAAAATACCTATGGTTGCATTAATCCCACTTGCTATGTTCGGCTTTATTCCAGTCGTTTTTTACCTGTTTTTGAGGTTTCCGCCTCTGCGGGCGGTAATTATAAGTTTTGTGGTAGGGTGGCTGTTTTTGCCGCAAGCTTCTTATCCTATCCCCTTATTGCCAGCGTATACTAAAATCTCCGCAGCTTGCTACGGCATTTTGCTGGGGACTCTTATCTACGATACTACGCGCATCACCTCTTTTAAGCCGGGTTGGCTGGACGTGCCAATGGTAATTTACTGTTTGTGTCCAATTGTTTCACAAGTTAGTAATGGTGGCAGCCCGATTTCTCCGACTGTCAACCAAATCGTTACTTGGGGTCTGCCTTATTTTTTAGGACGTTTGTATGTGGGTAATTTAGAGGGGCTGCGACAATTGGCGATCGGGATTTTTGCGGGTGGGTTGGCCTACATTCCTTTTACTTTATTTGAAGGGGTTATGGGCCCAACGACGCACCAACTCGTTTACGGCGTCAATGCCTTTAACGACTGGGGTCAAGCAAGGCGTATGGGGGGGTGGAGACCGGTAGTATTTATGCAGCACGGTTTGATGGTGGGTCTGTGGATGATGACAGCAGCCTTAATTGCTGTTTGGCTCTGGCAAACTGGGACGCTCAAAAAGTTTCAGGGTCGCAACATCAAGACTTTGGCAATTATATTAACTATCGCTTTTTTCCTGTGCCGTTCTACTGGCGCCTACAGTTTATTTGGAATAGCGTTGCTCATATTATTCTCGGCCAAGTGGTTTCGCACCTCTTTGCCCTTGCTATTCATAATTGGATATATAGTGTTTTATCTGTACATAGCTGCATCCGGCCAATTTTCGAGCAAAGAGGTAGTTGAGTTCATCACTCAAATATTTGGCGAAGAACGAGCCGGATCTCTGAAGTTTAGATTTGACATGGAAGAGATATTGGGGGAAAAAGCGCGGCAAAGATTTCTTTTTGGCTGGGGGGATGCCGGCGGAAACCGCGTGTACGACGGGTACGGTAAAGATATCTCGGTCACCGACAGCTTATGGATTATTGCATTTGGCGTCAACGGTGCAGTCGGTTTAGTTAGTTTATTTTCTTCATTGTTACTTCCTGTTATCGTCTTTTGCGTGTTCAAGTATCCCGCCAGAACCTGGTCTAATCCCAAAGTAGCCCCCGCTGCCGCCCTGGGAGTAGCCTTAACTATGTACGTGTTTGACTGTGTTTTGAACGCTATGACTAACCCGATTTTTGCGATGATTGCTGGAGGAATATCCGGTCTGGTCTTAAAAGCTCCAGAAAGTCTTAAGACCAAAAAAACCAGTTCGCCACCAAGAAGACAGTCGCTGGTTCACCAAAAATCAGGATGATTTTCAGGAATGCGATCGCGGCTTCGCTCAAAGCTTGAAAATATCTTGCATTCGCTGAATACAAAAACTAAAAAATCTACCCTTTTTGTATCCAATCAAGTTCGGAAGTTGCGAGATATTTCTCACTCGGCTAAAATTTTAATCTCATAAACTATTTTTTACCTTCATTGGCCGTGCTTCAACAAGTATGAGCACGGGATGGCTTTTTATTGAAACTGTGTTGCGATTTGTCAGCAAAAATGGGCTTCATACACTTTTTGCTAAAACGAGCTGATTCTTTACACAATCTTTAAAAATCCTGACTGCACAGGTAGGGTGTACAAGGATATACTTAGAAAAGTATGTTCACTGAAGCGCCCAAGTAGCTAAAACACGAAACTGTCTTGTGGGTTATAATAGTTTGAGTTGTAGTTTAATATAAAGCTGGAAGGGAATAATACATGAAAACAGTTAATTTATTGAATGTATCGATAGATAACTTGTCAATAACAGAGTTGTTTGAAAAACTCGACTGCGAAGGTGGGGTCGTATTTACACCCAATGTAGACCACTTGATTAAGTTGCAGTATGACCGCGACTTCTATGAAGCTTACAATACATCTACTTATAGAGTCTGCGACAGTCAAATATTGATGTATGCCTCCAACTTTTTGGGTACTCCTCTCAAAGAAAAGATTTCTGGTTCGGATTTGTTTCCGGCATTTTATATGTATCACAAAGATAACGAGAAGATTAAAATATTTTTGCTAGGAGCTGCTGAAGGTATTGCTAGGAAAGCTCAGGAAAAAATTAACCAAAAAATTGGTAGAGAAATAGTGGTTGAAGCACTTTCTCCTTCTTTTGGCTTTGAAAAAAATGAGGAAGAATGTGAAACAATAATTGACGCGATCAATAAATCAGGAGCGACTGTTCTGGCTATCGGAGTGGGAGCGCCCAAGCAAGAGAAGTGGCTGGTTAAATACAGGAGCAAATTAACACACGTCAAAATTTTCTTAGCCGTAGGTGCAACCATTGATTTTGAAGCTGGTTGCAAAGCCAGAGCTCCCAAATGGATGAGCGAAGTCGGCATAGAATGGGCGTACAGACTGTTAAGTGAACCGAGAAGGTTGTGGAAAAGATATTTGATTGAAGGTCTGCCTTTTTTCCGATTAATCTTAGAACAAAAATTAGGGTTTTATAAAATGCCTTTCATGGAGAGCAAAACCAGCCAGCTCGAATGGAAAGGTGGCTCCTAAAATGGTGAGCCACAAATCTCTAGCGTAAATTAAGCTGAGTATCGGAGAAAGTGGGTTTGACTTCAAGGTAAGACTGATGCAATCTCTGGAGAGTCCGATCGCACTTTCTCTCAAAATAATTCCTTTTTGCTTTCAAGTCCAGGTAAAATCGGAAAGAAACCTTTTGTGGAAAATCCTAATTAGGGATGCAACCGATGAATCTGCCTTCTTTCTTGTGGTTGTGGAAAATAGCGGCTTGGTCAATGGGTGTTTCGCTGTTGGCTTACCTGTTGCTAGCCGTTACTGGAACGTGGATGTTTGCCGCTAGGAGTACGAAACAACCGCGCCCAAAATGGCTGCGTCCCTTTCATTTAGCCACTGGTGCGGGGATGGCGACTTTGGTAATTTTACTGCTGGGAATTGGTGTAGTCGGTACGCTAGGATACTACGGCAATTTGGGTCACTCGGCTCATTTACCGGCGGGGTTAGCTGTTGTGGCTTTGGTGTTGGTTTCTGTTGGAAGCGGGCTGCAAATTGGCCCTAAACATCCTTGGGCGCGTCCCCTCCACATCGGCACTAATTTAGCTTTGTTTGGGGGATTTGTGACTGTGTTGCTCACAGGATGGACGATCGTACAAAAGTATTTGCCGAAAGTTTGAAACCTGTCTATTTGACCTCAAACTATACCAAATGTGCCAGGGAAAACATATACAGCACTTCCGGATGTTATGAGGTACAGTAGCAGCAATTAGTAAACCAGTTTTTGAGATGTTTCGGATTAAT
>NZ_JAUBTR010000155.1:0-4143 GCF_036705045.1 Microcoleus sp. BR0-C5 | reverse complement strand
TTAATAATTTTAGGAATCGCGTATTAGCTTGCTTTTCTGATTAGATAAACTTATAACCATAAGTTCAGGAGAGCCGTCGGGACTACCAAAAAAGCGATCGCGTTTATTAGCACTACGGTTGAAAATTACCAGATGCTTGTGGCAGGGGTCATGCCCGGTATCCAAACAGTTGTTCTCGATCCTCAACGAGATGGGGTAGAACAAATTACCGAGCTTCTAAGCAACTCTAGTGGTGTTGAAGCTATTCATATCATCTCCCACGGTACTCCGGGTAGCCTCGACCTGGGCGGGACACAACTGAGTTTAGATACCCTCGATCGCTACGCCAGCCAACTACAACAGTGGGATGTTCCCAGCCTGCTGCTCTACGGTTGTAATGTTGCGGTGGGGGATGCTGGTGAAGAGTTTGTGGAGAAATTACACCAGCTAACCGGCTCCGGTGTGGCTGCTTCACGCCGGGAAATAGGTGATGGATACTGGTCACTTGAGTTTAGCTCCACCGCCACAACCATACCAGCCCCTTTCCATGAAACAGTGCTGACGACCTGGACAGGACGACTGGCTCCAACTATTTCCAACCTTAACGATTCTTTCTACAATGAGCAAGACCCGGCATACATCCTAGACAACGACATAACCTTCGAGGGTAATACAAACTACGGGGGCGGATCCCTCCTATTTAGCCTCAGCAGCCCGACTCCAGGTGACTTTCTCACCTTGGTTGATGCTGGTACTCCTGTCACCACTTTCGCTGAAATCTCTGTGGTTGGTAATACGGTCTATCTGGGCAATGGGACTACTGCCTTTATTGTAGGCTTTGTTGATCCCGTGCAGAACGGTCAGAACGGTCAGAACCTGCTAATCCAGTTCACGAGCGAATTCCAGAACTCGGATTTTACTACGGGTATCACTGGTTCTAACATCATCGCTGGCTGGACTACGGTGAATAACCAGGTAAGATTTGGCATTGATACCATCGCTGGTTTGCCGACACCGATAGACACAACCATACCAGCCCTCGCCCCCAACTCTGACCAAAACATACCCACGACCCCAGGCACGCTGACCTCAACCCTCAGTGACGTCACAAGCGATGGCACTGGCAATTCCGTCCAGTTAACCAGTGCGAACATTTGGACAGCGCAGGGTTACGATGTAGTTCGTGGCCCCTCCATCTACTCAAATGATGCGGTTACCCTGTCAGCAGGCGATACGGTATCCTTTGACTGGCGAGCCCTGGGGGGGGGGGATGCCTATGATGTTTATGGCTATCTGGTTGAGGTCACCACTGGTAATATCCTTACCATTCTGGATCGAACGGGCGACAGCGAGACAGGCTTTACCAATTGGGCAACGGAAACAGTTACAGTCCCTCAAGCGGGCGCATACAAGTTTGTCTTCGTTTCGGGAACTTATGATTTTACGGGTTTGAGGGCCGCTGGTGGACAGCTTTACGTTGACAACGTGGAAGTTACCCAGGCTAACGCCCCACTGAATTTAATTGATATGGATATCACAGCCCTTGCCCGGCTGGTTCAGTACAGCAACACTTCTGATAACCCCGTGTCGCAAACTCTGACGGTGACAGCGGAAGATAACAATCGGGCCACCGGCAGTGCCACTGCAACCATCACTATTAACTACGTTAACGACGCACCCAGTTTCACCGCCACCAACCCACCCGCTGTCAACGAAGACGCGGGGGCGCAAATAGTACCGGGGTGGGCAACCTTTAACCCAGGAGGAGGTACGGATGAAGCCACACAAACGGCAACATACACCGTCACCAATATCAACAACCTCAGCTTATTTGCGACATTACCCGCAGTAGATCCCACCACCGGCAACCTCACCTACACACCCGCCCCTGGGGCCTCTGGCACATCCACCTTTGATGTAGTAGTCCGAGATAGCGGCGGCAATGCTAACGGCAGTGTTGATACATTCACATTACAAAATTTCACCATTGCCATTAACGGCGTCAACGATGCCCCCAGCTTCAGCAACGGAGGCAACCAAACCCTCGTCGCTGCAACAAATGCCGTCCAAACCGTTCCTAGCTGGGCCAATACCTTCAACTTCGGCCCCAACGAAGCAACCCAAGCCGTTGCCAATTTTCTGGTTACCACCATCAGTGGCAACAGCTTATTTACCGCCCTCCCCGCTGTCGCCAACGACGGCACCCTCACCTACACCCCCAACGGCACCCCCGGCACCGCCATCTTCGACGTCCAACTCCAAGATAATGGCGGTACAGAAGACAACGGCGTAGACATTTCCACACCATCCCGCTTTACCATCACCATCCCCGCGCCAACCGTCAACCTCGAAGTTAGCCCCACCACCGGCAGCGAAGCGGGAACAACCAGCATCACCGTCACTGCTACAACGGCCCTACCTGTAGTCGGCGACCAAACCGTTGACCTCGACTTAACTGGAGTTGATGCTGCTGATTTCACCGGCCCAATTCCCACCCAAATTACCATCGCCGATGGGCAAAGCAGCGGACAAGTCACCTTCACCATTGCCGACGACAACATCGCCGAAATTGACGAAATTGCCAACCTAAGTATTAGCAATGCATCGGCAGGCCTTCAATTAGGAACAACTACCACAGGTAGTTTCACCATCCTCGACAACGGCACCGCTGGCTTTGAAATCCTCCCGATTAGTGGCGATACCAGCGAATCCGGAGACCAAGCTACGTTTGATATCCGTTTAACCAGCCAACCCAGCGCCGATGTCATCATTGGCTTAGCCAGTAACAACACAGCAGAAGGCACGGTTTTACCCGCTAACCTCACATTTAATTCCACCAATTGGAACGTTTATCAAACCGCCACCATCATCGGTGTAGAGGATGCGGTGGCTGACGGTGATATTCCCTACCAAATTATCACCACTGCTACCAGCACCGATACAAACTATAACACTCTCGACCCAGCAGAGGTGAATGTCACCAACACAGACAACGACTCTCCAGGCGTTACCCTCACTCAATCTGCTGGCAGTACGGAAGTAACAGAAGGGGGAATTACAAATTCTTATACCCTACAATTGAACACCCTCCCCATAGGCAACGTTCAAATTACCGTGACGGCGGATGCTCAAGCAGAGGTTAGCCTAGATGGAACGAATTTTGCGGCCACGCAAACTTTAACGTTCACAAATGTTGATGGCCAAACTCCCCAAGCAGTCATCGTTCGTGCTGTTGATGACACCCTAGCCGAAAACAACCATATTGGTGCACTAACCCACGCCATTACCAACAGTACAGATCCCAATTATCCAACAACATTGGCGATCGGTCCTGTGAATCCACAGATTACCGATAACGATATTACTTACAGCGTCGTCGGCAGTACCGCCACTGTGACTGAGGGAAATAGCGGTACTCAAGTGGTAAGTTTCACCGTTACCCGCACCGGAGAAACGAACCAAAGTAGCAGCATTGATTTTAGTTTTGGGGGAACAGCAACCACTGGCGTCGATTACGATAACGCCATTGTTACCGGAACCGGAGTTACCGCCACCGGCAGTACGGTTAGTTTTGCTGCCAATGCTACCATAGCAACAATTGCGGTGGCCGTTGTGGGCGATCGAATTACCGAACCCGACGAAACCCTAGAACTCACTCTGAGCAACGCCACTGCCCCAGGAACTGCTAAAATTATTGGTTCTCCCATAACCACCACGATTCAAGACGATGATATTGCGGGAATTTCTATCACTCCTACCAGCGGATTAACAACCACAGAAGCGGGGGGAACAGCTACTTTTACGGTAGTTCTAGATACCCAGCCTACAGCAGATGTGACGATTGGGACGACTTCGGATAATACGGCTGAAGGTACTGTAGATAAACCGAGTTTAACTTTCACTTCGGCTAACTGGAATACTCCTCAAACCGTCACAGTTACAGGAATAGATGACTTAGTAGTAGATGGGAATGTTGCTTACAACATTGTCACCGCTGCTGCTACCAGTACCGATACTAATTACAGCGGTGTTAATGCTACCGATGTCGCAGTTACTAATAGTGACAACGACAGCAAAGGCATCACCGTCACTCCTACCAGCGGATTAACAACCACAGAAGCGGGGGGAACAGCTACTTTTACGGTAGTTCTAGATACCCAGCCT
>NZ_JAUBTR010000044.1:35827-55996 GCF_036705045.1 Microcoleus sp. BR0-C5 | reverse complement strand
GATTCAAGCTGAATATTAAGATAGTAACTACCATAAGAGCGTTTGCACAAAGTAGCAGTCTTGGGGTTTTGACCTTTGAGCAATCCAAGTTGGTAGTTTCCGATAGCCAGTGCAAACCTTTCCCTACCACCAGTAGTGGTCAGACTTACTGTCCAATCTTTTTCCCTAAAAGAAAAGATACGGGTATCGTAAGTGACGCTAGTAGGAGCAAAGCTGTTGACTGGCTTCCCATCTTTTTTAGCTGTTTTTCTGTTACCAGAAACCCGTCTAATAGCATGGATTGCTAGCTGCGCCGAAAGTCCAAACATATCTCTGACATCGTGATATACCAAAGATTGCATCGCCAATTCATTTGTCAGGGTTGGCCGCACAGTTTGGTTCACATATTCACAAGCATTAGCGAACGCCTGAAGGGTTGCATCAATTTTGAGGGACTGCTCAGGCGTTACTTGGAGCTTGCAAGATACTGTCAGGACTTGTTTCATGACAAGATTGTATTACGTCTCGAAGAAATTCTGTGGTGTTTATAGATAATTTGTTCAGCTCTTGAGCCTCACGCGCATTCCTCCCGACACTCAACGGGGTACCGTTAGAGTGCGGGACTCCTGCTGTTTTAGTTGAATAAAAGAGTTTTTAGGATGATTCTTGTCTGTCGTGGCGAAGCAAACGCAGAGACAGACAGACCTGCGTATTGTCACCTGTTGCAATCTCAAAACTTCAAACTCAGGCTTATACTGACTTTGCCAGCACGGTTTTTTCTTTCAGTAGTTGCAGTGCAGCTTGATATTGCAAGTCTGCTGCAGTGCCGATTTGATCGCGCGCGATGGGTTCCAAAGGCACTACGCGATCGGGCGCAATCCCCAGCTTGTTAATATCTTTATGGTTCGGTGTCTCGTACTTAGCAACAGTCACGGCTAACCCGGAACCGTCAGACAAATCAAACAGCGACTGAATCAGTCCTTTGCCAAAAGTCTTTTCTCCTACCAGTTGAGCTCTGCCGTTATCTTGCAGCGCACCCGCCAAAATTTCGCTAGCACTGGCAGTTCCCTTGTTCACCAAAACAATCAGTGGATCGTTAGTTAGGGCTTGTCCAGAGGCTTCAAAACTGCCGAGAATGCCTTGTCTGTTTACCGTGTAGACGATCGTCCCGGAATCGAGCCACAGGCGGGCAATTTCAATCCCTGCTTGCAACAGTCCGCCCGGGTTGTTCCGCAGGTCGAGAATGTAGGCGGCGGCTCCTTGTTTTTCCAAGCGGTCGATCGCGTGAGCGACTTCCTCAGTAGCGTTAGCGCTGAATTGACTTAAACGAATGTAGCCCACCGGTAAATTCTCCGACGCCGACTGCAATTCGGCGTAAACCGGATTCAGAGCAATGCGATCGCGCACTAGCTCAATGTCCTCAGCAACGTCCCTTCCCTCGCGCCCCAAGGTCAAGGTAACGGCAGTGCCGATGCGACCGCGCATTCGAGTTGCTGCTTCGTCTAGGCTCAATTCTGAGGTAGGAGTGCCGTCAATTTTCAGAATGCGATCGAGGGGTTGAATGCCAGCTTTATCCGCCGGTGAGCCGGCCAAAGGAGCCACCACTGTCAGGGTATTTGTCTGGGGGTCGATCGCAATTTGCAGCCCCACACCCGTCAATTCTCCCGAAGTGTTGACCTGCAAGCTGCGGTACTGTTCCGGTTTCAGCAGTCGAGTGAACGGATCGTCGAGATTCGCCAGCATCCCCTGAATCGCCGTGTAAGTCTGCTGTCTGTCGTTAAGCGGTTCCTTGACAGCTTTTTGGCGAATCAACCACCAGTTTTGAGAGTTGAAGCTGTCGTCCACATAAGAACGGTTAACAATTCGCCAAGCTTCGCTCAATAGCTGCTGTTCAGGAGTCAGCGCCGCCGCAGGCTGCGCCCACCCACCTAGAACGAGGACGACTTGCAGGAAAAGTAAAATAGCAATCTGGAAAACTCGTCTGTGCATGATTGTTCGGTAAAATACCAGTAAGTATTACATTTTATGTATTTTACGTTTGTACGTTGGGAACGCTGTTCCAGATTTAACTCAGATTTGTTTCCCGACGGTCAGTCCCAGAGGCACTCGGATGCTTAGAAGAATCCTCGCTGTAGAACGGCGAGGAGTTGTCAACTACACAATAGCAACTCGTCCAGCCGGTGCCAGCTATGTCCCCACAGAAACCATTAATTCTTGATTTTGCCAAGACAGACGCGATGAAAGTGATTCTCCCGCGCCCCGCAATCCTGTCGAGTCACGGCGCAAAGTGGCAAGGAATTCATGTCGAATATCACTGTCAGCCGCCAAACGAATGTGCCGAACACTGTCTCGAACAGCACACGATTGGCTTGATGCTCAATTCAGCCACACTAAAAGGAACAGTGAACGGGAAAAACTGCGGTAGCGAATTGTGGCAAAGTGGGCAGATGTTCATCGCTGCTGCTGGTACTTATTTCCAGTCAGTTGCAGCCGCAGACTATGAATTTATGGCGATCGCTCTTGAACCTAACGACTTCGACAATACAGTTGGCGAATCTATCAATTCAAATCCCATTGAAATTATACCGCAATGGCAAACCCGCGATCCGTTGATTCACGGAATTGCCTGGGCTCTCAAAACCGAACTGGAATCAGGCGGATTAAACGGTACTCTTTATGTCGATGCACTGAAAAACGCGCTTTCACTGCACCTACTGCACCGCTATGGCGCGCAAAAACCGAATCGGCGAGATGTTCGAGGCGGTCTTGACCACCGCCAATTGCAGGTAGTTATTCACTACATTAATGAATCCATAAACCGAGATTTGCACTTAAGTGAACTTGCTAATTTAGTGAACATTAGTTCTTATCATTTCAGCCGTATGTTTAAACAATCGACTGGAGTTACGCCCCATCAGTACGTGACCCAGTGCCGAATTGAAAAAGCAAAACAGTTGTTGAAAAAACCGGATTTATCAATAAAATATATCTCCCAGCAAGTCGGATTTCACGACCAAAGCCACTTTAGCAACACATTCTGCAAAATTGTCGGTTTGACTCCTAAGAAATATCGCGATCGGCTTTAACAAAACTCAAGCCTCAGTCACATTAAAAGCAGTTTGTAGTTGCCAAGTATTTTTACCTAGGGCTTGCGGGGGTTCAGAAACCGGGTTTTTTAGCCGATCGGGAAACCTGTGTATTTTGGTAAAAAACCCGGTTTCTTTGGTATTGAGGCGTAAGTCCTGTCGTAAAAAACCCCTGCCCGCCGACGCTGTTACAATTCTTCATCAAATAGGGATAAATTCCGCAAGAAAATTATATTTTTCGCAAATTTTCCGCAAGAATTTACAATACAGCAGAGCTGGTGCTTTTGTAGACTTGCTGGCATCACATAAACCAGAAGTATCAGGTAGGTAAATTAATCATGTCTACTTTCAGTACCGCTACCAACTTTCCGGCAGGCACAAGTCCCCAATCCTTCACTGCCGAAAACTGTAATAATGATAACATTCCAGACTTAGCGATCGCCCCAACGGCTGTTTCCCTAAAGTCAATGACTCAACTTTCCTCAAAAGCGATCGCATTTATCGATGCTGCCGTCCCCGACTGTCAAACATTAATCGACGGCGTTATCTCTGAAACCGAAGTAATTAAATTAGAAACTAACCGCAACGGCCTCGAACAAATTGCCGAAGCTTTGCAGGGAAAGAAATTTTCAGTAATTCACATTATTGCCCACGGAAAGCCCGGTTGTTTGCAACTGGGGAACGTTGAATTGAGTTGGCAAAATTTGAGAAGTCGCGCCGACAATTTTGTAAAAACAGTTAAGAAATGGGCGGGCGGGCTGACACCAAATGCCGAAATTTTGCTCTACGGGTGCAATGTTGGCCAAGGAAATATAGGCAAAGCATTTGTAAACAGCCTGAGTCAACTAACAGGGGCAAGTGTTGCTGCTTCTGAGAATCTGACAGGTTGTGCAGAAGGTGGCGGCGACTGGGAATTGGCAGTGACAGCGGGGACAATTAAAGCTGGCATTGCATTTGGGCCAGAAGCGATCGCAGCTTACGGCCACGTTCTCAATACGTTTAAACAAACACCTACTGGCTTGACAACAGGAAATCTCCCTACAGCTATTGTTAGCCAGGACTTGAACGGAGATGGTCTTCTCGATTTAGCCGTAGCTAACAGAAGTTCTGACAGTGTGTCGATCTTGTTGGGAACAGGTCAAGGTAATTTTGGAACTGCTACTAACTTGACCTTGGGGAGTGCAGGATCTCCCAGCGGTATTGTTGCGGGCAATTTTAATGGGGATACGCTTCCCGATTTAGCTGTATCGGTAGCAATTGGCGGCGATATAGGAGGAGGGGCTTATGTCTTTTTAGGAACAGGGCAAGGCAACTTTAGCAATCCTAACAACTTTGGCCCTGGGATCACTAAAGAGGCGATCGCTGCGGGAGATTTTAATCAAGACACCTTCGCTGACTTAGTTGTGGCAGAAGAGAACCAAGTTTCTATTGCTTTAGGCAATAATCAAGGAACTTTTGGTGAGTTTAACAATGTGGGGACTGCAATCAGCCCCTTAGCGATCGCGATCGGAGATTTTAACGGCGACAACAATCTCGATGTTGTTGCCACTAACAGGAGTCCGGCTAACAGCGTTTCTATTTTTTTCGGTACGGGTCAAGGCACTTTTGGCAATCCAACCAACTTGAATGTCGGCACAAATCCCAGCGCGATCGCAGTTGGAGATTTTAACGCTGACGGCAGTTCCGATCTGGCTGTAACCGCAGGCCAGAACGTATCAATTTTATCAGGGACAGGTCAAGGCACTTTTAGCAATCCTGCTAACTTTAATGTTGGGTCAGGTGCTAATGATATTGCAGTTGGTGATTTCAACGCTGACGGTCAACCGGATTTAGCTGTAGCGAACGCCGCTTCTAATAATGTTTCAATTTTAACTGGAACCGGTCAAGGAACCTTTAACGGGCCATTTAATTATAATACCGGGGGAACCACTCCGAGCGCGATCGCGGTTGGAGATTTTAACTCTGATACCAAACCAGATATTGCTGTCGCAAATACCAACAGTAACACAGTTTCAATTCTGTTGAATGTGCTATTGAAAGCAAGTTTTGCTAATTCTGCGTACAGCAGCCTTGAAGGAGACGCAGATGCGACTGTTAATATTCCTGTGACACTCGAAGACGGTTTACGATTTACAGACTTGATTGTACCGATCGCAACTGTTTTGCCCGTTCCTGCTGGCACCTCACTAGCTACTCAAGATTCTGACTATACTCTTTCTACTAATACTCTCACTTTTCCCGCAGGTAGCGGCAGTTTGACTCAAAATATAGCTGTCACTATCAAACCAGACAATCTTGCAGAAATAGATGAAGCAGTTGTCTTGAGTTTTGGTACGAGTCCGGGAGGAGGAGGGTTTGGAGGTACAATCTCTGAAACTACCCTAACAATTCCTGCTAACGATCCGATTATTTACACAGTTGGTGCTAGTGCTGGTACTGTTCCTGAAGGCAACGCCGGCACAAATCCACTGATATTTACTGTTAGTCGCAGTGGCGGTACTGATACAGCAGGGACTGTCGATTATGCAATTGGTGGCACTGCAACCAACGGCAGCGATTACAACAATATCGGCGGCACTTCGGGCGCAACAAGTACGACTGGTCTGATTAATTTTGCCTCTGGCGAAACATCGAAAACTGTCACCCTAGATGTGTTGGGTGATGATAGCGTTGAACCAGACGAAACTATTACCGTCACTCTATCAAATCCCGTCACATTGCCTGATGGCGGTCTTCCCGGCGGCAGTTCGACAATTGGTACTGCTACTGCGACAACTACTATTACTAATGACGACACTGCTGGAATTGCCGTCAATCCCGCTAGCGGATTAATTACAACAGAAGCAGGAGGAACAGCAACATTTACTGTCCAACTCAACTCTCAACCAACGGCTAACGTGACTGTTGGCTTAAGCAGTTCCAATGTTGCCGAGGGAACAGTTTCTACACCCTCGCTGACATTCACTCCCGCCAATTGGAGTGCGCCGCAAACTGTAACTATTACTGGGGTTGATGACAATATTGCCGACGGCAATCAAACTTACAATATTGTCACCGCTGCGGCTGTTAGTACAGACAGCAATTACAGCAATTTCAATCCTGCCGATGTCAGCGTTACGAATAGCGACAATGAAACTGCCGGCATTACCGTTAATCCCACAGCAGGGTTAACTACAACAGAAGCTGGAGGTACGGCTAATTTCAGTGTTGTCCTCAACACTCAACCTACGGCACCTGTTGCTGTAGCTTTAAGCAGTTCCAATCCTGCTGAGGGAACAGTTTCTACTAATACCTTAAGTTTCACTCCTAATAACTGGAATCAGGCGCAGACGGTAACGGTGACAGGTGTTGGCGACAATATCGCTGACGGCGATATTGCTTACACTATTGTCACTGAGGCTGCTGTTAGTACAGACAGCAATTACAGCAATTTCAGTGCTGCCGATGTCAGCGTTACTAACAGCGACAGCGATACAGTCGGCGTTACCGTTAATCCCGCCAGTACCACAGCAGCAGAAGGCGGTGCAACGGGAATTTATACACTTCAGCTAAATTCGCAGCCAACAGCGCCGGTAACAGTCAGCTTTGACGGGGGGAATCAAATAAGTGCGATCGCCCCCATTAGCTTCGACAGCACTAATTGGAATATTGCCCAAACTGTAACTTTGACTGCGACGGATGACACAGTTGTAGAAGGTACTCACACAGGCACAATCAATCACGCGGTAACAAGTACCGACGCGAAATATAGCGCAATTGCGATCGGGCGTGTCACTGTCGCCATTACCGACAATGACACGCCAACACCGCCCCCACCGCCCACACCGCCCACACCGCCCACACCGCCCACACCGCCAACACCGCCAACACCGCCCCCACCGCCAACACCGCCCACACCGCCCACACCGCCCACACCGCCCACACCGCCCACACCGCCCACACCGCCAATTACATCGCCAACACCGCCAATTACATCGCCAACACCGCCAATTACATCGCCAACACCGCCAATTACATCGCCAACACCGCCCACACCGCCAATTACATCGCCAACACCGCCCACACCGCCAATTACATCGCCAACGCCTACATTTTTGCCGCCGACACCACCACAAATCATCATGCCGCCGGCGATACCTGCTGATAATTTAGTCAGAAAAATCACTGTAGGTTCCAGTACCGGAAGCTACAGCGATGCTATTAGTAGCAGCAACATTGATGATTACTACAAATTCAGCTTAGGTGCTAGCAATAACTTCAACTTGTCGCTGGTCGGAATGAATGCAGATGCTAAAGTTGAGTTGCTCGACAGTCGCGGAAATACGATCGCCACTTCCAACAATTTGGGCACCGCATCCGAGTCACTTAACCGCACTTTAGAACACGGTACTTACTACGTTCGAGTTTCCTCAGCCAACGGTGCAGATACTCCTTACAATCTCAACTTGTCTGCAATACCCCGCCTGCAAGGCATCACAACCACAGGTTCAGATGCTCCTATTTTCAAAGCTGGCGAGTTGATTTCAGTTATAGATGGAACGACATTCACTCCCGCCACTGATATATCCGGCCCGCTGATTAACATGGATGACTTCCGTGTAGCACCGCGTTTTGCTGGAATTGATGGCAGTGGTTTTGCAACAGTAATTTTGGATACTGGTATCGATTTAGACGACCCATTCTTTGGTCCTGATGGTGACTCTAACGGGGTTGCCGATCGCATTACCTACGATTACGATTTCGCCGACAGCGATGCAGATGCTAGCGACCTTGATGGACACGGTTCAAACGTCTCTAGTATTGCCACTTCCCAAGATACAGTCCACACAGGAATGGCACCGCGCGCCAACATCATTCACCTCAAAGTTTTTGAGGATAGTGGCAGGGGAAATTTCCGGTATTTAGAGCAAGCTTTGCAGTGGGTGGTAGCAAACGCATCAACATACAATATTGCCAGTGTAAATATGTCGCTTGGTGACAACCAAAATTACAACACTCCCCAAACAAGGAGCATTAGCGATGAACTAGCAGCGCTAGCAGCACGGAATGTAATTGTTGTTTCCGCATCAGGTAATGCTTTCGGGCCATTGGGCTATAACAGCGTTCAGGGTGTTGCCTACCCCGCAGCCGATGCTAACTCACTCTCAATTGGTGCGGTGTATGATGCGAACCGGGGTTATCGGACACATGGCTCTGGCGCGATCGCCTATACCACCGATGCCGATCGCATTACACCCTATTCTCAGCGCCACTCCACTTTAACAACCGTTTTTGCTCCCGGTACTTTGATTACGGGTGCTGGCCCAGGCGCCGCTTTGACGAGCTATTCCGGTACGAGTCAAGCTGCACCTCATGTTGCTGGAATAGCAGTGTTAGCGCAACAGTTAGCCCAGCGAGATTTGGGCCGCCGACTAACCCCAACTGAGTTTGCGAATTTCTTGCAGTCTACTGGTGTCACGATTAATGACGGCGACGACGAAGACGATAACGTGATCAATACTGGCTTAAACTTCAAGCGCGTTGATATGCTGGCTTTGGCTCAAGGTATTGTCGGCAACAACCCGCCAGTTGTCAATCGTTCTGTGTTTTCTCAAAGTGCAGCGCTAGGTTTTTCTCAAAGTGGTAATGCTTTTAATTTAGCTGCCAATACCTATACTGACCCCGATCCGGGCGACAGCATTAATTATTCGATCGCCCTGGCAAATTCTAGCGCTTTAAGTTCATCTGCATTTACCTGGAGAACCGATCGCAATGGCGGTTCCTATCGCCAACCAAATGCGGGTTCAAGTTTCCCGGAAATTCCTTTGCCTTCCTGGCTAACTTTTAATTCCGCAACCCGTACTATCAATTTAAGCTCAACTCGCCCGTCTACTTTTGACTATTGGTTAAAGGTAACGGGAACTGATGAATCGGGCGCGAGTGTTAGCGAGGTAATTCGGTTCAAGAGCGATCGCGTCGGCGGTTTTGTGATTGACGGTTATATCGCTGGCGCTACAGTCTTTTTCGATGCCAACAAAAACGGTGTACTAGATGCTAGCGAACCTTCTGCTACTACTGCGGATAACGGCGAATTCGATCTGGATATCGATTCCAACATTTTCGACAAAAATCAAAATGGCGAACTCGATCCAGAGGAAGGCAATATTGTTGCTTTCGGCGGCATTGATACGGCAACTGGTTTGCCTTTGGAAACGCCGGTCACTGCCCCGCCTTACGCTACTGTTGTCACCTTGTTAACCAGTTTAGTAGCAGATTTAATAGACAAAGGAATTGACAGCGATCGCGCCGAATCTCTCGTCAAATCTTCTCTTTCCATTCCCGCTAATGTTGATATAACGGGTTTAGATCCGATCGCAGCTACCGAAAACGCGATCGCGGGTGGAGTAGAAACTTTGACTGCAATGGTCAAGGTACAAAACGTCATTACCCAAACTGCTGCTTTAATAGACGGTGGGTCGATTCTGGACAATACCGACAGCGTAAAAGCAGTTGTAAGTGCGATCGTTCAACAAATTCAATCGGGGACTACTCTCAATCTCAGCGATGCCAACCAGTTAGCAACAATTGTCGATCGCGCCGTCACAGCAGCGCAACAATTTGACTCGGATTTAAACACTCAGCAATTGTTGCAAATTGCCCCGGATGCAGCTAAGGTAATGGCCGAAGCAAATCAGCGCGTTGACCAAGTTGTATCCAACACTGCAACAGCTTCAATCAACCGAGAAGTTGCCCGCGTGCAAAAAGTAGCCCTAGGCGCAACCTCTGAAGACTTAAAAACAGTCGGTAGAGGTACGAAATCGATCGCCCAAGTTATTGCCGAAAATACTGGTACTGCCTTAGATACCAAAATTCAACAAACGACATTGCCCGATACACCTGCTGTTGCGGTGATTGAAGGAGAAATAGATGCGATCGCAGCTAACTCCAATCTAATCGGCACTGACGGCGACGACAGCCTCTCCGGCGACAGCGGCAGCGATACAATGGCCGGCAAACGCGGCAATGATACTCTCAGCGGTTTGGGTGGCAACGACTGGATGCACGGCAATCAAGGCAATGATTCTCTCGACGGTAGCGACGGCGATGACACTGTTTACGGCGGCAAAGAAAGCGATAATTTGTTCGGCAATAATGGGGAAGATATCCTATTTGGAAATCGCGGTCAAGATAGCTTGAGTGGAGGTGAAGGCAATGACAGTCTTTACGGCGGTCAAGCTAGCGATATTCTGCTGGGCGGTAACGGCGACGATTTTCTCAGCGGTGACAACGGCGATGACAGTTTGATAGGAGGAAATGGGAGCGATCGCTTCTTAATTTCAGCCAATTCTGGCAGCGATATAATTTTCGATTTTGAACCAGGCATCGACTTCCTCGCACTTGCAGACAATTTAACCTTCTCGCAACTTTCTATTATCCCTAGCAACACTGCAACTTTAATCACCTTGACAGAAACTGGTGAAATTTTAGCTGCTATCACTGGCGTGACAGCTAACCAAATTACCATTGCCAATTTCAGTTAAAATATTAGGGACACAGGATTTGCTTGTGTCCCTGAAATTCGTTCAACAATCACGGATAATCCAACCTGAATCGCTCTAGTTCATCTGCGTTAATATGTGTTTACCTGCCCTAATCTGCGGTTAAGAAAAGAGAATGTATTAACCGCAGATGACAAGGGATTGACGCTGATTTACGCAGATGAATACAAGAAAGATAGGAATTATTCCGATGCTAACTGATTTGATATCAGGACTAAAGTCTTTACAAAATCCAAAATTCAAAATTTAAAATTGCGGGTAGGCGAACAATCCAAAATCTAAAATCCAAAACCTAAAATTGAGTGACTGTAATTGTGAAATTGTTTTCAGGAGGACAAGTTTATGGTCGTTATATGCGGTGACAATCTCGATAATTTGCTAGCCGGTGAAATTGGCGATGATTCCCTGTGCGGGCTTGGAGGCAATGATATTTTATCTGGTTTGGGTGGTAATGACACTTTAGATGGCGGAGAAGGAAATGATAGTCTCGTAGGTGGAGGCGGTAGCGATCGCCTTTTGGGCTACTCTGGTAACGACAGTCTCAGCGGTGGCGAAGGCGATGACAAAATTGAAGGAGGTGCGGGGAATGATCTTCTTGAGGGTGGCGAAGGCGCGGATTTAATCAGAGGAGAAGACGATAATGATAGTATCTTGGGAGGGTCTGGCAATGACTGTCTTATCGGCGGTCAAGGCAATGATACGGCGATCGGAGGAGATGGAGACGATCGCTTGTTTGGTAGCTTCAACAACGACTTGTTAATGGGTGGCAAAGGTAAGGATGACCTGTTGGGAGAAGGTGGCAACGACACTTTAAGAGGTGACTTAGATAATGACTACATTAACGGCAATGCAGGAGACGATTTGCTTGAGGGAAATGAAGGCAACGACACCCTGATTGGCGGGCCAGGTAATGACATCATATCGGGTTACGGCTTTTCCTCAACAGGAGAACAAATCGATTATTTAATCGGGCAAAGTGGTGCTGACATATTTGTTCTCGGTTCATTAAATATCCGCCCTTACCTCTTCTATGGCGGTGAAGGTAGCCATGCCGTTATTGAGGATTTTAACCGGGTCGAAGGCGACAAAATCCAAGTTGTTCGTTTCGTACAAGATCGTAATGGTTCTAACTTCTTCTTTTATCGATTTGAATCTTATGATGACGGTATGACACGGGGAACTCGGATATTTGTCGGATCGGATTTAATCGCCGACGTTAAAAATGTTACAGATGTGAGTCTATCAGATTGCGCGATCGTTTCGACTGGGTTTACACCGCCATCGCGAGATTTTCCATCCTTCCCGTCTCTGCCGGAAATTCCCTTTCCGATACCGCCGCGTCCCTCTCCTTTCTTGCCTATACTGCCAGTTTTTGTGGAAAGTTTGCTTTCTTTTCAATTGTGATAGGACTTTACGGATGGGGGCAATCAACGGGTTTTTTTACGAAAATACGCAGGTTGCAGCCAGCAGATTTTGTTAGAAAGGACTGCAGTCCTGACTACAAAACAAGATTCGATTGTACGATCGAACCGGTTCGGGTTACTTGATCGACCATGAGGGCGTTTGGGCCCGAAAGTGAAGTTTTACGATCGAGATGAAATTTGGCCTCTCCCGGCAAACAGGTTTCCGGCTCGGACTGCTTTCTGTAGCTCAGCCCTACCCGCATAGTAGCTTGGGCGGATGTGGAGATTCCGAAAAAAGCCTTTTAAGAGTCCAAAAAGCGATCGCGCGCGTGAAAATTGCACGGCAATTATGTTACATTTTTTATCACAGTCTGGAATTCGATCGGGCAACGCCAGCGAGTAGGGACAAGCCACCGCTTAGTTTCCCAGGGCTTGCAGGCGATCGCACAATAGAGTTCCTTTCGTCAGCTCCAAATTTAAAAAATAGCCTCAGGCATTTGCTAGTAAAAGCAAGCTGCTCGGCGCGGGGCGACAAAAAACCTTGTGGCTGCTGCCCTGAACCTCAACCACAGCAATATTCTTTTAGGAATTCTGGCTCCATGTTTTCTAAACAAATCACCGACTCAAAAACCTACCAGTGGTTTGAGGAACGCCTGGAAATTCAGGCGCTCGCCGATGACATCACTACGAAGTACGTACCCCCGCACGTCAATATTTTCTACTGCTTGGGCGGAATTACTTTAGTTTGCTTTCTGATCCAGTTTGCCACCGGCTTCGCCATGACTTTCTATTACCGTCCCACGGTAGCAGAAGCTTTTTCTTCAGTGCAATACCTGATGACTGAAGTCAACTTCGGCTGGCTGATCCGCTCCATCCACCGCTGGTCTGCCAGCATGATGGTACTGATGATGATTTTGCACACCTTCCGGGTTTATCTGACAGGCGGCTTCAAAAAGCCCCGCGAATTAACCTGGGTGACAGGAGTAATCTTGGCAGTCATCACTGTTTCTTTCGGTGTGACCGGCTATTCCCTGCCTTGGGATCAAATCGGTTACTGGGCAGTTAAAATCGTTTCCGGCGTCCCCGAAGCTATCCCGTTTGTCGGCTCTTTGATGGTTGAACTGCTGCGCGGCGGTGTCAGCGTCGGTCAAGGCACTTTGACTCGCTACTACAGCTTGCACACTTTTGTGTTGCCTTGGCTGATTGTAGTGTTCATGCTGGCTCACTTCTTGATGATTCGCAAGCAAGGTATCTCTGGCCCGTTGTAAGTTTTGAGTTGTGGGGGCGGTATTTTTTTTGCCCCCCGCTGAATTGTGAGTTGAAAATTCAGAATTCATCACTCATCAAAAAATTGGGCGGAGCGTAGCGGAGGGTTGAAACCCCGTCCTTCTAGGACGGCTTTGTATTAGCATCTAGATGGTCACTGCCCCACTGTCCGTCGATGGATTCAGACAGCTCGGGCGGGTTCTCGTCCAGTTTGACTGGCGGCGCAGACAAATCGGTAGACCGGGAAAAGAGGATAGGGCAATGGCAAACATCCCTAGAATCAAAACAATACATAAGAATTCCTTTTGGGGTTTTCGACACATAAGAACCGCAGGGCTTGCGGGGATAGTCTGTGGAGCGAACGTAAGACCAATACTCCTTGAGGGTGGAGGCAGTTGCAAAGAACCAGAAACCTAAATTGTGAGGTTTAGGAATCACCGCACCTGATAGTCGGTGAGGATGTCAAGATATTTATTTACGGCCCATACTTCCTGCGATAGCACCGCTGATTCAAACTAACGAATACAGCGGAATCCCAGGCCCGGGTAAAACTAAAAGGAGAACACTCTTACTATGTCTATTCTCAAAAAACCAGATTTGAGCGATCCCGCCCTCCGCGCTAAGCTCGCTAAGGGCATGGGTCACAACTATTACGGCGAACCAGCTTGGCCTAATGACTTGCTCTACGTTTTCCCTATAGTCATCATGGGAACGATTTCTCTGTGCGTGGGTTTGGCTGTACTAGACCCGGCTTTGGTTGGAGAACCGGCTAATCCTTTTGCTACTCCGCTAGAAATTCTTCCGGAATGGTATTTGTGGCCTGTGTTCCAACTTTTGCGCGTTTTGCCTAACAAATTGTTGGGTATTGCTTGCATGGCTGGTGTTCCCGTTGGCTTGATTTTGATTCCGTTCATCGAGAGCGTTAACAAGTTTCAAAATCCGTTCCGCCGCCCTGTTGCTACTACTGTTTTCCTCTTGGGAACTGTGTTCACTCTGTGGTTGGGTATTGGTGCTATTTTCCCGATAGACAAATCTTTCACACTGGGTCTTTTCTAAGATTTAAGTTTGCTTGATATTGACGCCTGCGGGTTTCCTGTAAAGTGCTTTTGTACTGGTGGGAAACTTTAGCGGGCGTCATTTGATTTTAGATTTTAGATTTTAGATTTTAGATTTGGGATTTGGGATTTATCGCTCTAAAAGTTAAGAATTATCAGTAATTAATTGTAGGCGCAACGGCTGGTATAAAAGTGCCGATGCTCGACTCGCCCCTAAACCCCCCTAATGTCAAATTACATTAATTTTTATTACGAAGGCTGGACAAACTGACCGAGAATATGTAACCTAATCCCTCGGTATCTTTTGCATAACTGCGGGAACTTTAGAGATATAAGATATAGCCACTACCCCAGCAGGTGCAAGCTATGTCCTCAGAGAAACAGTTAATTCTTGATTTTGCCCAGCTAGAGGCGATGAAATCGATTCTCCCGAGTCCCTCAATCCTGTCGAGTCACGGCACAAAATGGGAGGGAATTCACGTCGAATATCACCGTCAGCCAGCAGACGAAACTCCCGAACACTGTTTCCAACAACACAACATTGGGCTGATACTCAATTCAGTTACAGTAAACGGAATACTCAACGGGAAACACTACGGTAGCGAACCGTGGCAAAGAGGAGAGATTTTCATTGGTGGTGCTGGTACTGATTTCCAGTCAGGTGCAGTCGAAGATCCTGAATTTGTCGCGATCGCGATCGACCCTACCGACTTCGACAAAACAGTTGGCGAATCGACCCATTCAAACCTCATTGAAATTATACCGCACTGGAAAATCAGCGATCCTTTGATTTTCGGCATTGGCTGGGCCCTCAAAACCGAACTCGAATCAGGTGGATTAAACGGTACTCTTTATGTCGATGCACTGAAAAACGCGCTTTCAATGCACATACTTCACCGCTATTGTGCACAAAAACCGCATAGGCGAGATTTTGAAGGCGGTCTCGATCCTGTCAAATTGCAGATTGTTATTAACTACATAAATGACTACCTAAACCGAGATTTGCACATAGCTGAACTGGCTAACTTAGTGCAGATTAGTCCTTATTATTTCAGTCGTTTGTTCAAACAATCTATTGGAGTCACGCCCCATCAATACGTCACCAAGTGCCGGATTGAGAAAGCCAAACAGTTGTTGAAAAGGCAAGATTTATCAATAACATATATCTCGGAGCAAGTCGGGTTTCACGACCAAAGTCACTTTAGCAAGACTTTCTGCAAAATCGTCGGTTTGACTCCTAGGAAATATCGCGCTCAACTTTAACAGCGATTTGTCGTTGGGTGGGGGCAGGTTTATGAGATTGTCGGTTTTAGGCAATTATTGTCGGTCAGGGGAGCCCCTACAGGAATTATATCTATTTGACCGGACATGATATTAATCCTGTAGGGGCGGGTTCACCAATATCTCTAATAGAAACGAGAAAGCCTATAAACCCTTCCTAAGCCTTTAATCGCGGTCGATCGACCCGACACGATCAGAATCTGGTTGGAAATGCAGAAAACCAGCTACAAAAACCGAGTCCGTAGCCCGTGTTACAATTTTTAATCAACAATCCGAGAAATTTCGCAAGAAAATTGTATTTTTCGTAAATTTTTCGCAAGAATTTACTATACAGCAGAGCTGGTACTTGTATATACTTACTCGCATAACATGAACCAGGGGTACCAGCTATGAGCTCTCAAAATCAACAGGCATCTTACGGTCAAATTCCCTTAAGTTTTATTGCAAATGCTGGACAAACTGACCCTAATGTGAAATTCCAGGTGAAAGGTGCCGGTCACAGCATCTTTTTTACTCCAAACGAAATTTCTTTCGTCGCTTTCCAGCAACCCAATGAACCGGGAAACCAAGCCACAAATTCTTCAATTGTCCGCAGCAGCTTAGCCAACAGCAACCCGAATCCCACAATTTCCGGGTTGGAACAATTGCCGGGAGTTGCTAACTTTATTTTAGGCGAAGATTCCAGTCAATGGCACACAGACGTTCCTACTTTTAACGGCGTTGTTTATCAAAACGTCTATCAAGGAATTGACCGCGTTTTCAAAGGCACTGAAGGACAACTTAAAAGCGAGTTTTTGGTTGCACCTTTTGCCGATCCGAGTCAAATTAAGATGAACTATAGCGGTGTTAACGACATCCGCTTGCGTGACGATGGAGCACTGATATTAGAGACACCGCTGGGCGAATTAATTGATAACGCACCGATAGTTTATCAAGACATCAACGGACAGCGGGTGAATGTTCCCGCAGCTTACAATTTATTAGGAAACGGTCAAGTTAATTTTAGTTTGGGATATTTTGACCCCACTCAACCCCTAGTTATTGACCCAGTTTTAGCTTACTCGACTTATCTAGGTGGCAGCGGCGATGGCATAAGCGGCAACGGCAATGACTACGCCAACCGCATCACCGTAGATAGTACAGGTGCGGCTTACATTATTGGCACTACTTTTAACAATTTTACGACTACTCCTGGTGCATACCAAACTACGCCTGGGGGTCAAGCTGATTTCTTAGTTACTAAAATTAACCCCCAAGGAACTGCATTAGTTTACTCTACTTATATTGGCGGTATTGGCAATGAATACGGTTTTGGGATTGCGGTAGACAGTCAAGGCAATGCTTATTTAACTGGACAAGTCGATCCGGGTTATCCAACTACACCGGGTTCTTTTCAACCGACAGCACCTAATTACACTGCAGGGGTGACTAAACTCAATGCAGCCGGCAATGCGTTAGTTTATTCTACCTTTTTAGGCACGAGCACCAGCGGCGCCCTAGGCAACGGCATTGCGGTAGACAGTAACGGTAATGCTTATGTTACCGGGCTCACAGGCGACGGTTTCCCCACTGCCAATGCCTCCCAACCTGCATACGGAGGCGGAATTGATGCGTTTGTTACTAAAGTCAATCCAACTGGCAGTGATTTAGTTTACTCTACTTATTTCGGCGGTTCTGGTCGCGAAGACGCTCAATCCATTGCCATAGATAATAATGGTAATGCCTACATTACCGGCCTTACTTATTCGACAAACTTGCCTACTTATGCGATTAGTTTTCCGCCGATTTCTACCTTTCAAAGTACAATGGGAGGCGGTCAATATGATGCTTTTATCAGTGAATTTAACATAAATGGTGAAGGCAATTATTCCACTTACCTAGGTGGCACCGGCGATGACAAAGGTGCTGATATCGCTGTAGACAGTTCTGGAAATGCCTATGTTGTGGGAATTACCACTTCAACTAATTTTCCTACAGCTAGTCCGATTCAAGCGGCTAATGCAGGTGGTGCCAATGATGCTTTTGTCAGCAAGCTGAGTCCGGGCGGCGATTCTTTGATTTATTCCACTTATTTGGGCGGCAGCGGAGATGACAACGGCCATCGCATTACTCTAGACAGTGCAAATAATGTTTACGTGACGGGGGATACGACTTCGACTAATTTTCCGACTAAGAATGCTATTCAAAGTGTTAGTGGCGGCGGGAAAGATGCTTTTGTCACAAAAATCAATGCGTCGGGTTCTGCCTTAGTTGATTCTACTTATCTTGGCGGCAGCGGCGACGACAACGGTAGTGGTATTGCGGTGGATGCTTCGGGTGCAGTTTATGTGGCGGGATCTACTACGTCTACTAATTTGCCTACTGCGAATCCTTTGCAAGTGGCGAATGGGGGAGGTGCTTCTGATGCTTTTATTACTAAAATAATTCCTGGCGGGCCGCAGGTGAAGATTGTTGAGTCGGGCGGCAGCACTAATGTAGCAGAAAGTGGGACGACGGATACTTATACAGTTGTGCTCACTAATCAGCCTACTGCAAATGTGGCGATCGCACTCAATACTGACAGTCAAATTCAACCGATTGCTGGCATTAGTTTCACTCCAACTAACTGGTTTGTACCGCAAACGGTTACAGTCAGTGCAGTTGATGATGCAGTAACAGAAACTTCGCCGCACAGCGGCCCGATTACTCACACTGCTATCAGTACCGATGCCAGTTATAACGGGGCGAGTGTCAGTTTTACGCTCAATGGCACTGCTGGCAATACCGTCAATGCTAATATTACCGATAACGACACCGCAGGCGTTAGCATTACTCCTGCTAACACGACTGCGACGGAAGGGGGTGCAACTGGAACTTATAGCGTTAAATTAAATACCCAACCCATCGCACCTGTGACGATTAACTTGGCTACAGGCAGTGAAATTCAACCAATTACCGCACTTACTTTTACAGCGAATAATTGGAATGTCGCTCAAACTGTGGCGGTGGCTGCTGTGGACGACAATGCAGTTGAAGGAAATCATGCAGGTGCGATCGCCCATACAGCTACCAGTACCGATACTAACTATAACAGCATCACAATAGAGCCTGTTAATGTCGCCATTACTGATAACGACACCGCAGGCGTTAGCATTACTCCTGCTAACACGACTGCGACGGAAGGGGGTGCAACTGGAACTTATAGCGTTAAATTAAATACCCAACCCATCGCACCTGTGACGATTAACTTGGCTACAGGCAGTGAAATTCAACCAATTACCGCACTTACTTTTACAGCGAATAATTGGAATGTCGCTCAAACTGTGGCGGTGGCTGCTGTGGACGACAATGCAGTTGAAGGAAATCATGCAGGTGCGATCGCCCATACAGCTACCAGTACCGATACTAACTATAACAGCATCACAATTCCGGCTGTTAGCGTCGCCATTACCGACAACGACACTGCCGCTTTCAGCATTGCACCTACGAACATAACTGCTACAGAAGGCGGCGCAAATGGCAGTTACAAAATCGAGCTAACTTCGCAACCGAAGGCACCGGTTACTATCAGTTTCAATACTGGCAATCAACTTAATCCGATCGCCACACCTATTACTTTTGACAGCACTAATTGGAATGTTGCTCAAACTGTCACTGTCAGTGCGATCGACGACAATCTAGCACAAGGAACCCACAGCGGCACGATTTCTCACACAGCTACGAGTACCGATGCAAATTATAATGCGAAAGTCATTCCCGATGTGACAGCATCGATTACTGATAACGATAGTCCCGGTATTTCTCTTGTCCAATCAGGAGGCGGGACAGCTATTGCTGAAGGCGGTGCAACCGATAGCTACGGCGTACTTCTGACTACCGCACCTACTGCAAACGTCACGATAAATTTTGACACGGGCAATCAAATTAATGCGATCGCACCTGTCACTTTCACCCCGAATAATTGGAATGTGGCGCAAAATGTCACTGTTACGGCGATCGATGACAGCATAGCGCAAGGAGCCCGCAGCGGCACGATCGCTCACACATCTGTCAGTACAGATACTAATTATAACAACCTGACGATTTCTCCTGTGACTGCCACGATTGCTGACAACGACACGACGGGTGTGAGTATTTCACAGCAGAGCACAACTGCTACAGAAGGCGGTGCAACAGGCAGTTATACACTCAAGTTAAATTCGCAGCCAACTGCACCAGTTACTATCAGTTTTGATACGGGCAGTCAAATAAGTGCGATGGGTGCAATTACCTTCGACGCTACCAACTGGAATGTTGCCAAACCCGTCACAGTAACGGCTACAGACGATGCGGCTGTGGAAGGAAATCATGCGGGGGCGATCGGGCATACTTTTACCAGTACCGATGTTAAATATAACAGCATCACAATTTCCCCTGTTAATGTCGCCATTACTGATAACGACACTGCCCCAACTCCAACTCCAACTCCAACTCCAACTCCAACTCCAACTCCAACACCTCCAACACCTCCAACTCCAACACCTCCAACACCTCCAACTCCAACACCTCCAACTCCAACACCTCCAACACCTCCAACACCTCC
>NZ_JAUBTR010000044.1:0-35727 GCF_036705045.1 Microcoleus sp. BR0-C5 | reverse complement strand
AACTCCAACACCTCCAACTCCAACACCTCCAACTCCAACACCTCCAACTCCAACACCTCCAACTCCAACACCTCCAACTCCAACACCTCCAATACCTCCAACACCTCCAACCCCAACCCCAACACCTCCAATACCTCCAACACCTCCAACCCCAACCCCAACACCAACACCTCCAACACCTCCAACACCAACCCCAACACCTGCTGCAATTACCGTTAATCCTGTAAGTGGATTAATCACCACAGAATCAGGGGGAACAGCAACATTTGATGTCACACTCAACAGCCAACCTACTGCTGATGTCAAAATAGATTTAGAAAGTTCCAATACAGCAGAAGGAACAGTTTTACCTGTATCGCTGACTTTCAATCCGGGTAACTGGAATGCAGCGCAAACGGTGACGGTAACAGGTGTTAACGACAATGTTGCTGACGGCAATAAACCTTACACGATTTTTACTGCCCCTGCTGTTAGTACGGACAACAATTATAGCGGCTTAAATGCAGCCGATGTCGCTGTTACCAATAATATCCCAGCCAGAGACTTAGCTGAAAACACTGCAAGTACAGCCAAGGAAATCAATGCAGCTTCTAGTTTCAGAAATTACCCCGATGCAGTCAGCACTAACGATCCCGATTACTACGAATTCACTTTAGGTGCTGAAAATGACTTCAATTTGTCAGTCAACGGAGTCAATCAAGATGTCAAAATAGAATTGCTTGACAGCAGTCAAAATGTCATTTCAACTGCACAAGATTCTGGCATTGCATCAAAGTCAATTAACCGCGTTTTGGAACACGGCACTTACAAGGTGCGAGTTTCTTCAGTTAATAGTGTAGAAACTCCCTACAATTTAAACTTGTCTGTTATACCTCGTCTTCAAGGTGTCACAACCACAGGATATGAAGGCCCTGCCTTCACAGCTTCGCAGCCAGTTGCAAGTCCCCAAAACAATTCAGGAAGCAGCAACAATCTAATCAATAACAATCTATCAAGTACCCGGTTCGAGAACTCTTTCATATCTTCAGTGCTTTCTAGTCGTATTGGTGGTAACAACAATAACCTAGAATATTTTGGTAGTTTTGACGCCAGCGGCAACGACCCCTATCCCGAGCATAAGCGCGATGCAAGTGTATCCAGTAAACTGATCAATCTGGATAAATTCCGCGCCACCCCGCGTTTTTCCGGTATTGACGGCCGCGGTTTCTCGGTAGCGATATTAGATACTGGCATCAACTTAGATCACCAATTCTTTGGCCCTGATACTGACTCTAACGGCATCGCCGATCGCATCGTTTATAACTACGATTTTGCCGACGGCGACGCAGATGCAAGCGACCAAGACGGACATGGATCGAACATTGCTAGCATTATTGCCTCCCAAGACCCAACCTATACAGGGATGGCACCTGGGGCTAATATTATCGACCTCAAGGTGAGAAAGGATCCTCCAGCTAATGTAGGAGACGAAATTAATAAGTTTCCGTTTGTAGAACAAGCTTTGCAGTGGGTATTGGAAAATGCAGACGCTCAAAACATTGCCAGCGTTAATATGGCATTCGGCAGCGGTGAAAGTTATTCCAGCGCTATTTCACTCTACGGAATTGGAGATGAACTGGCAGCATTGGCTGCAAAGAATATCATTGTTGTCTCTTCATCAGGAAACCGTTACTTCGATAACCAGAATTCTCCAGGTGTCAACTATCCTTCAGCCGATCCCAATTCCCTATCGGTCAGCGCGGTATATAACTCCAACATTGGTAGTTTTCAGTATCGAAATTATTTTGGCGATGCGATCGCAAATACCACTGCTGCCGATCGCATAGCTCCATTTTCTCAGCGTAACGGGGCATTAACCACAGTGTTTGCTCCGGGGGCACCCATCACCGGGGCTGGGGCTGGCCTACCTGGCGAGTTCACAACCCCCTCTGGCGCTCCCATAAACATTTATCACGGTAGCAGTCAAGCTACAGCCCACATTGGGGGCATTGCAGTGTTAGCCCAACAGTTAGCACAGCAAGAATTAGGCCGCCGACTGACACCAACCGAGTTCGCCAATCTTTTGAAAGCAACCGGTGTCACCATCAATGACGGCGACGACGAAGACGACAATGTTACCTATACCAATTTTGATTACAAGCGCGTCGATGTGATGGCTTTGGCCCAAGCTATTATCGGCAATCGCCCCCCACAAGAGAAAATTCACCTGGGATCCCGGTACACTGCTCTCAATGTAGACGTTCCTAACGTCTACACGGACCCGGATGGCGACCTACTCACCTACACGCTAACCCAGACTGACGACAGCTCATTACAGAGCAATCCGAACAGCAGTTGGCTTGGATTGTCGTTTAACTCTGCCGCAAACACCATCCAGTTCACCGGAACTCCCCCAACCAACTGGGGAAACTTCTACGCTAAGTTAACAGCAACAGACCCTGATGGTGCGTGTGCCAGCCAGATCATCCACATAGTGAACAGAGGAGATGGCTGGGTCATCGACGGTTACATTTCTGGGGCGACAGTCTTCCTAGATGCCAACAAAAACGGCATCAAAGATACCAACGAACCATCCACCATTACCGATGCAAGCGGTAAATATAATCTCAATATTGCCTTCGAGACTTTCGACACCAACAAAAACGGAGAAATCGACCCATCAGAAGGTAATTTAGTTGCTACTGGAGGCACTGACACCGCCACTGGCTTGCCCCTAGAAACGCCAGTAACCGCACCACCAGATTCTACTGTTGTCACCCTCTTAACCAGCTTAGTCGCCGACTTAATCGATAAAGGAGTTGCACCCGAAGCAGCACAATCTCTGGTCAAATCTGCTCTGGCGATTCCCGCTGAATTTGACCTGACTAGCTTCGACCCCATAGAAGCCACCAACAACAATGTACCGGGCGGTGTCCAAGTCTTAGCAGAAATGGTGAAAGTCCAAAACTTCATCACTCAAACTAGCGCTTTGATCGACGGTGCTTCCAGCGCAGCCAATACCGATATTGTCAAGGCTGTTGTCAGTGCAATTACGACTTCAATTCAATCGGGTACAGTTTTAAACCTGAGTTCTTCAGCAGCTTTAGAACCAATAATTCAGCAAGCAGCAACTCAAATTCTGCAAATTGACTCGAATTTCAACAGTCAACAAGTCACCCAAATTATCTCGCAAGTTGCGACTGTAATGGCAACAGCAAATCAGCGCATTGATTCGGCTGTCTCCAACTCAACAGGAACATCCATTCCTGAAGCAGTAGCCCGCGTCCAACAAGTAACTTTGGGCGCAACAACTCAAGACTTCAAAGCAGTCGGTGCGGGAACTAAGACAATTTCCCAGGTAGTTACTGAGAATACTGGTGCTGCTTTAGATACCAAAATTCAAGCTGTGATATTACCTGCTGGGATTGCGACTCCTGTTGTCACCGGCGATGCAGATTTGGGCAGCAATTCCCCCGATCGAATTCTCGGTACGAATGGCGACGATATCCTGACTGGCGACAGCGCGAATAATGTTTTGATGGGCATGAGGGGCAATGATTCCCTCGACGGCGGGGTGGGGAATGACACTCTTTTCGGGGGCAAGGCGAACGATACTTTACTCGGAAGTAGCGGTGATGATGCCTTGTTTGGCAATCGCGGTGCTGACATTTTGAACGGCGACGATGGCAGCGATATTCTGCTGGGAGGTAACGGTGATGATTTGCTGACTGGCGGTTTGGGAAGTGATAGTTTGACGGGAGGTGATGGCAATGATAAATTCTTGCTATCTAGCAATTCAGGTATGGATATTATCTTGGATTTTGAAGATGGTAAAGATTTGCTTTCTCTAGGCAACAATCTTACTTTCTCCCAACTGTCCTTTACTCAAGAAAACAGTACAAGTTTCATCCGTTCCTCACTAAACGGAGAAATTTTAGCTGCTCTGAATGGGGTGTCGTCCAGTCTAATTAATGTCGCCGATTTTGGCTAATTTTAATAGCAAGTAGTCGCACATAACTACGGTTTATGTGCGACTCTCAGAGATAGGGTCTAATACTTGAGAAGCAGAAAGTAGATCTACTTACCAGGAATCGTTATAAATTACACTCACTCTCCGGAAAAAGGTTAGACTTGAGCGCAGACATATTCAGTAAAACTATATCTATATTGCCACTGCGTTTACAAATAAAGATGGCTATAGTTATACTTACTGATTTTGGTTGGCATTTAAGTGGGATTCAATACCCGCTCAATTGCCGCTCAATACCCTCTGGCTGCTAAATGCGAAGCGCGTTATGGCGAAGGATTCTCGGAAGAATTATGATGAACCTAAATTTAGATACTATTTTCTCATCGCTGATGAACCCAGCCCTGAACGAGTTTCAGGTTTGGGCTTTGCAAAACCCGGAAGAAAGTCTCAGCAAAATGATGCTACCCGCGATCGCCCTGATTGAGGGTTTGATTGCCAACGAACCCACCTATTTGCAGATAAAACGGCTGGCTTTTGGAGCCAACTTTTGCTGCGCGGGGCAAGTCGTGATGGGAGAGTTTACAACGCTGGAAAAAGCACTCACATCGCCCCAGGCGCGCGGATGGCGGCTTGGTACTTCTGTACTCGATCCCGATCGCGCGCCCAACCAAGATGTCGGCGGTAGGAACCTTTTCCTGCTGTCTTTGTCCGATCGCGCCACTGATGCTAGCAGCAACCACGCAGCATTCCGAAGCTGTATGCAGAAGTATCTGTTCAATAGTGCTACAACGGATCGGCAGGGAGACGAAATCGCCCGACGGTTGCTGCTGAGGCTAGCCACAGATTATGCCGAGATGCCGCACGGTGCGGGGGGAGCGTTTTTTACCGATGTCAAGCGCGGTTGGATGGGATTTTTAGTCCGATATCTGCACTACGTCATCTTTGGGATTAATCCAGACGATACAGAGTCGATCGAACTTCTCACCGAATTGCATTACACCCGCCAAAGCCCGCTGCATTACTTCGCCGTCGTCGGTAGCCTATTGCAAAGCCTGAACCTGTTTGGACACGGGGATTTGTCCACTCTAATCGAGCGTGCAGCGACTATCTATGAAAATTCCCCAGCTTTAGCCGACTTCGAGGAGAGCTCGGAAAACAACGGCATGACTAAGCGCGAATTGGCAAAGCTGATGACATCAATTATGGGAATAGCGGGAATGCAAGGCCCCCTGCACCTAGGCCACACGGCAATGGGATACCGCCCTCTCCCCGCCTATAAAGGACAGCAGACAGCCGAAATTAACCCGACTGAGTTTTGGGATCGGCTCGATTTGGACGATCGCCAGTCGATCGAGCTGTTCCTCCTGGAATGCGCCCGCCTCTGGGCCCCCGTCAGCGCCACCCACCGAGTCGCCACAGAGCCTTTCACCGCAACGGTAGCGGGCAAAGAGCGCACTTTCCCCGCCGGAACCAAGGTACTGATACCGCTCAGTTTGGGGCTGCTAGACGAGGGTTTCTGGGGCTCTACGGTATACGAATTCAACGCTAAGCGGGAGAATCTGTGCCCTTTTCATATGGGTTTTCATTCGGTGGGCGATCGTAGCGCGGGACGGATTTGCCCAGCTAAAGACATCGCCCTCAAGATGCTGGTGGATGTCGTGAGTACGGTAGGCCAAGTGCGACGAGCCTCTGAGTCTAACTTGGGGCGGTAATTAATCCAAAAGCTCGCATCAGATAGCGGTTGAAACTGAGATATTACACAATTCTCAAGAACAGGCTGTCCGGCCTGTTCCACAAGACATTAAGTTTATTGTGGGGTGTCCCGCCCGCCCTTGAATAACTTATTGGCAATGGTGCAACATCTCAGTTGAAACCGCACGCCACACAAAAGAAGTCCGATCGATCGACTAAGAAATCAAGGGGGTATCTAATAGGAAACCAAAACACAACTATTTTGAGGATAAATAATACCATGTTAATCGAACAAAAGCAACTAAAAGACATTGCGAATTGGATGAAAGTAAAACATCCAGCGGAGTTACCTGAAGTCCTGCAAGGTATCTTTTTTATGGACGGGAATGTTTTACCAGACGATTGTCTGACGATGTACAGTTCAGACTGGAATGCTGACGAACGGACGTTATTGCTGCGCGTTTTTGACCCTGTTATCTGGACATTTCATTCATCAATGGCGGGACGGATGTTACTTTATTTAGTTAAATTTTCTCGCTTCAGCTACTTGTTCCGATTCTCGGATGCAAGTTTGCAGCACGGACACATTACGCCGATAGTGTTTGGATGGTGTGTACCGCCGTGGCTGGTAGATTTTTTGATTGATCGAGATCCAAACACTCCGAATGGAGATATCTGGCATCGCACAAACTCGTTTTTCGGCAGACCTGCTGACAATGGATATATACTCCGCAGGGTTGTAGACAAAGATGGGAACTACACATCAGCGTTTCCAGATATGCTGTCCAAAGTGGAGAGTGATTGTTTAATCATTGCCCAAGAGTGAAAATATTTAGGAAAACTACAAAACCCGCTTAATTAGGCGGGTTTTGTCGATCGAAGTGGCGGGACTTGAACCGACGACCTCTACGATGCCAAGTTTGAGGTGATATCGTTTTCGGTTGTATCGGAATCATAAAATCGAGTCAACAATTAACACTCAACCATTCTATTTTTAGACCCCGAGTTATATCAACTCCGGTAGCATCGGAATTAATATTACCCACAGGTTGGACACGGCGCTGTGCAACCGAAAACGATATTACTTCTGGCTCATCAGAGTTTATTTGCCATGATTATACAGCGTATTGGAGGTTCATAAAGTAGTAGGGAAAAGGCAATGCCTTTTCCCTAGGGAGATTTATGGATCAGGGGTGTACTTCACAAACAACGTGGAATCTGCTGTAAGATGTTTAGTTTCACCCTTTGTTTATTTGCCAACAGTCTCTTAATCCCTCGTCCCTACAATATTCTCACCTAATTAATTAGGTCGATCGCACTACAGGAAAGCAAAAAAATCTGTGGCAGTAATCACGCTTGCAGGCACATTGTTGAGAGTTGCCAAAAGTTGCCCGGAACCAGTAACTCGGATGAGAGTAGAAGTATTCTCGGCAACAATGCTCAGTTGCGAGAAATCCAGACCACCAATTAAGCCGATCGAATCGAGGCCGTATTGAAAGTCTAAAATAGTCTCGCTGCCGAGGTCAATACCCAACATAAATCGATCGTTCCCGGTACCTCCAATCAGAGTATCATTCCCCTGATCTCCAAACAACCAATCGTCCCCAGCACCGCCGAGCAAACTGTCCTCATCCTTACCGCCGTAAAGAGTATCGTTCCCAGTATCCCCGTTGACAGTATCCTGACCTTCATTGCCAAACAACAAATCGTTGCCCAAACCGCCGCATATTTGGTCTTGTCCGCCAGTAGAACCAATGGGGAGGGGGCTACCAATATCCCCGTACACTGTATCTTCCCCCTCGCCGCCACAGATAGTATCACTGCCTTCATCGCCAAACAGCAGGTTGCTGCCCAATTCGCCGACAACTAAGTCATCGCCCTTGCCGGCACGCACTGTATCATTACCATCACCACCTGCGATCGTATCTTGATTTTCCTGACCGCTGAGGAAGTCATCCCCCGCCAAACCGAATAGCAAATCATTGCCAGTCAAATCCGGGTCTAACGGGTTAAGAGTTCCCCCGTAGATACTATCATTACCCTGGTCGCCAATTAAAGTATCGCTTTCTTGGTCGCCAAAAATAATGTCGTCATCTTTTCCGCCGTAAACAACATCCTCGTTCTTGCCAGCAAAGATTAAATCATCTCCAGCAACCCCATTGAGGTAATCATTACCCTCATTGCCAAACACCAAGTCCCTGTCTATATCTGGGCCAACCGGGAAAGCACTGTTAAGTCCCCCGTAAATATTATCATTGCCCTGTAACCCTGCCAACAAATCATCGCCGTCAAAACCATTTATTTCGTCACCGTTATTAGTGCCGAAAATAGTGTCGTTACCGTTAGTACCGTTGCGGGTATTAGTGACAAAAATTGGGCCGCGAATACTGCTAAGGCTGGGTAAAACAATTTGCGAACAAATGCAGTCAGCATCTTGTCCTTCTTGCGGTGGTGGTGGTGTTGGTGTTGGTGTTGGTTGGACTTGGGCGAAGAAATTGCCAAAGTTAATATTGTCAACATTAGTGCCGCTGACAGCAATAATATCAGCAGGATTGGCAGTAGTTTGCGTCCAACCAGGTTGATTTACTTCCCTAACTCGATAAGTTCCCGGTACTAAATTAGCGAAACTATAGCCACCCAAACTATCAGTCGAAGTATTAACTTCTCCAGCATCTAAAGAGTCATTGCTGTTAGCGTCAAGGAAGATTTGCCAGTTCGGCAATAGCGGTTCTTGATCATCCAAAACCCCATTGTTATTGAGGTCATTAAATTTGCTGCCGGAGATGCTAATATTTTGAAAATTGCCAAAATTAACGTTCGATCGACTTTCGGCACTACCCAGATTAACCGCGGCCGGATTAGCAGTAGTTTGCGTCCAACCAGTCTGCTGCACTTCCCGCACATTGTAGGTGCCGGGATTGAGGTTGTTGAAACTGTAATTACCAGAATTGTCAGTGGTAACAGTAGTTTCGCCATCATCTAAAGAGTTGTTCCCGTTAGCATCGAGGAAAATTTGCCATCCCGAAAGACCAGTTTCCTCCGCATCCTGAGTGCCGTTGCCGTTGCCGTCGTTAAATTTAAGACCGCTGATGCTGCCTTGCTGTACGGGAATCGGAGGCAGAGGCGGAGGGGGTGTCGGAGTTGGAGGGGGAGTGGTCGGAGTGGGAGTGGGAGGGGGAGTCGGAGTAGGTGTGGGTATGGTTTGGTTGCCAAAATTAACGGTAGCAGGAGTAGTTTGACCTGCTGTCAGCGTGACTGCAACCGGGTTAGCCGTAGTTGTTTGGCTTCCAGCCGGTACAACTTCCCGGACGCTGTAAGTGCCAGCCGGCAAGTTGGGGAAAGTGAAACTGCCACTAGGATTAGTACCCGTGGTAACGGAAGTTTCACCTGTATCTAGAATGCCGTTACCGTCAGTGTCGAGAAAAATCGTAACTCCGGGGACGCCAAGTTCTCCGGCAGCTTGAGTGCCGTTGCCGTCGGTGTCGTTAAATTTAATCCCGGTGATGCTGCCCAGCGGTACGGGTATTGCTTGGTTGCCAAAATTAACGGTAGCAGGAGTAGTTTGACCGGCTGCCAGCGTCACCGAAACCGGGTTGGGAGTTGTTGGCTGACTGTTTGCCGGCAAAACTTCCCGGACGCTGTAAGTACCTGCGGGCAAGTTGGGGAAAGTAAAGCTGCCGCTAGCATCGCTGGTTGTCGAAGTTTCACCTGTATCTAGAATGCCGTTACCGTCAGTGTCGAGAAAAACTGTAACTCCGGGGACGCCAAGTTCTCCGGCAGCTTGAGTGCCGTTGCCGTCAATGTCGTTGAATTTAATCCCGGTGATGGTACTCAGCGGTGCGGGTATTGCTTGGTTGCCAAAATTAACGGTAGCAGGAGTAGTTTGACCAGCAGCCAGCGTCACTGCAACCGGGTTAACCGTAGTTGTTTGGCTTCCAGCCGGTACAACCTCCCGGACGCTGTAAGTACCTGCTGCCAAGTTGGGGAAAGTAAAGCTGCCGTTGGCTGCGGTAGTTGCGGAAGTTTCGCCGGCATCGAGGATGCCGTTACCGTTAGTGTCGAGAAAAACTGTAACTCCGGGGACGCCAAGTTCTCCGGCAGTTTGAGTGCCGTTGCCGTCAATGTCGTTGAATTTAATCCCGGTGATGGTACTCAGCGGTACGACAACGGGAACAGGCTGTGCGGAAAATTCCGAAGTGTTGCCGGCGGCGTC
This sequence comes from Microcoleus sp. BR0-C5, assembly GCF_036705045.1. Classification (NCBI taxonomy): domain Bacteria; kingdom Bacillati; phylum Cyanobacteriota; class Cyanophyceae; order Oscillatoriales; family Microcoleaceae; genus Microcoleus; species Microcoleus sp. BR0-C5. Next base: position 25,873 of record NZ_JAUBTR010000044.1, on the reverse strand, counting down.
GGTTGCTGTCGCGGTGATTAATTGACCTGCGGTGACTGCTGCTGGGAAAGTTTGATTGAAAGCAGCGTTGCCGGCGGCGTCAGTAGTTACCGGGACAGAAGCGATGAAGGTTTGGCCTTGGGTGCCGGGGGGAGTGTTGGCGAAAAATTGGAGGGTAAACGGGGTACTGGGAGTGCTGTTGTAAGTACCCGCGACGGTGACGCTGCCAGCGCTGGCGGTAGCGGTGGTGAGTACGGGGGTGTTTTGGAGGTTGTTTGCACCGGTGTCGGCGTCGCCGGCATCGTTGGCGGTGATGCCGTTGTTGGCGAGGTCGATGCCTAAGCCGGCGTTGGCGAAGATCGAGTTGTTTTGGATGCTGTTGCCGGTACCGGCGAGAATGTTTACTCCTGAACCGAGGTTGCTGGCGATCGTATTTCCTTGACCTGCTGCTGTACCGCCGATCCCATTATTGTTTGCGAGGTTAATCAATATCCCAGTAGTATTGGGCAGCGGAGTCGTACCGTTGGCCCCGACGCCGATGAAGTTGCCAAACAAGGAGTTGTTGACAGTGGTGGGGTCAACAAGGGCAACACCGTTACCGTTGCCGGAAATAATGTTGCGGGCGGCTGGGGTTGTCCCGCCAACAATGTTGTTGGTTGCACCTCCCTGGATGGCTACGCCGAAAGCAGTATTAGGGACAGGGGCGGTGCCGTCAAAATTAGTGCCGATGAAGTTGCCTGTCAGAATGTTGTTCGTGGCACCGGGATTGAGAATGACCGTACCGCTATTGGTGTTGCCGGAAATGACATTTCCGCTAACAGTGTTGTTCGGTACGCCGACGATGGTAACGCCGCTGGCGTTGGGCAAGGCGGCGGTTCCAGCAGCGTTGATGCCGATGTAGTTGCCCAGCACTTGGTTGCCCCCTGTACCGCCGACGATGACGATACCGTCGGCTGTATTCCCAGAAATGACGTTGCGATCGCCCGGTGCACTCCCGCCGATAATATTATTGCTGCCACCATTCTGAATGGCCACGCCAAATAAGGCGTTGGGCGAGGCGGCAGTGCCGGCGCTGTTGATGCCGATGTAGTTTCCCGCTACGATGTTGCCGTTGCTTTCAAGGGAAATGCCGGTGTTGCCGAAGCGGTTAACGATCAATCCGCGCAAGGTGCTGCCACCACCCAAAACGCGAAAACCGCTGACACCAACTGTATTGGCTCCATTGATTTCGATCAGCGGGGTGCCGGCGAACCCCGGTTGGCTAGTGCCGTCGATGATGGTGGGAACGTTAATATTTGGCAAGACAGTCAGGGGCGCGATCGTCTGCACGCCTGCACCGGGAATGGCAAAGTTAATATTGTGTGGTGGTGCGGCAGCAGCATTTGCGTCAGTAATCGCTTGTCGCAGCGAACCCGGCCCAGCGTCAGCGGTATTAGTAACAGTAAAAGTAGCCAATGTGTGTCCATAGGCTGCCATTACCTCTGGCTCGATCGCCAATCCTGTTTTAATTGCTCCAGTAGCGTATTCAAGTAACCAGTTTCCGCCTTTTTTGGCACTCCCCGTAATATCTGAAGAAGCGGCAATATTAGCTTTTGTTAATTTGCTCAGCTTTTGTACAAAAGCCTCTCCTTTTTTACCTGCTGCTACGTTACATCCGTATAGCAGAATTTCAAATCGATTTTTAATTGAGTTGACAGATGACGAAAACCACTGTTTCAAACAGTCGCGATATGTTTCTAAATTGTCGGAATTTAGGCTAGTTTGCCCTAGCTGCAAACTTCCCGATTCCCCGTGAGAAATAATGTGAATGCTTTCTATGCCTTTGCGGTTCTGCAGTGCTTCGGCAATTTGTTCGATGCCGTCTCGGGAGCGATCGACTAAAATTACCTCCATCCCCGCTTTAACACCGACCGCCAGACTCTGCCAATCTTCAACTGCTGAATCTACGAATACTATTTGTTGGTTTTTCATAATTACTGTTCCCCCATGCACCTAAGTAGGTTTTCAAAATGTTGTTTCCGTGCGATGATAGTCGCTACTTCAATCCACCACAAATACGGCAATCACAAAACCTGCCTTCAACTTAGTAAAAGTTATACAGACAAAGCTTTACAATTATCTATTTTTGTGATTCTTGTAAATCTGTTGGAGCTGGAAAGTTGATCAATCGCACTTTTTCATTCTCAACTTAAAAAAACCAGACCCCAGGTACAGCTAGCTTGTTCCCGATTACGGAAATTTTTCAAAAAACGCAAGTATAATTTACACAACTTAATGTACGGTTTTTTACTAAGTACACTCTTGTGAAAAAGAATCAAACTCTACGCAAATTCCAAACCCAGAGAGTGGTAGGTATGCAGCCATTCTTCAATCTCAAATCTCCAGTCTCGAATCTCAAACCGCAGGGCTGGGATTTTGGCAAATTCAGCGTATCGCTCATAACATAGAGGAATAGTCGCCTTCATGGCATCATAGAAACTTGTCCCTCACATAATTGAAATAGATGACCGCTCAAAACTCCCCAGTTTCCCCCGTCACCTGGATAGAAGACCGAGTTGTGCTAATTGACCAAAACCGATTGCCGAAAGAATACGGTGTAGTCGAAATTAGCCGCTGCGAAGATATGGCTGAGGCGATTAAAACTATGATAGTCCGAGGTGCTCCGGCGATCGGGGTAGCAGCAGCCTACGGGATGTATTTGGGGGCGCGAGAAATCGAAACGGGCGATCGTACCGAGTTTTTTACTAAACTAGAACAAGTTGGCGAGTTATTGCGATCGACTCGTCCCACTGCGGTTAATTTGTTTTGGGCCATATCGCGAATGCTCAAAACTGCCGAGAGAACTAGCGGTTCTGTCGAACAAGTGCAAAAAACTTTGTTAGAAATGGCCAAAACCATTCAAGCAGAAGACTTGCAAACTTGTAAAGATATCGGCGACAAAGGTTTAGAAGTTCTGCCAGCGACACCTGAAAAATTGAACTTATTAACTCACTGCAATGCCGGTGCATTAGCAACTGCCGGCTACGGTACTGCATTAGGTGTATTTCGTTCTGCTTGGCGAGAAGGAAGACTCGGAAGAGTTTTTGCAGACGAAACTCGGCCCCGTCTCCAAGGTGCAAAACTGACCACTTGGGAATGCGTGCAAGAAGGAATCCCCGTCACATTAATTGCCGACAATATGGCCGCTCACTGCATGAAACTCGGCATGATTCACGCAGTAGTTGTCGGTGCAGATAGAATCGCTGCTAACGGCGATGCCGCCAATAAAATTGGCACTTACAGTTTAGCAATTGTTGCCAAAGCCCATAACGTCCCCTTCTTTGTCGCCGCGCCTCTGTCAACAATTGATTTTGAACTTTCCGACGGCAGCAAAATCCCCATTGAAGAACGCGATCCAGTTGAAATGTATCAAGTTGGAACTACGCGGATTTGTCCTGTGGGAGTCGAATTTTACAATCCCGCTTTTGACGTAACTCCGGCGGAATTAATATCGGGAATAATAACAGAACACGGCACGGTTGCTCCTGGGGCTTTGAAACAGTTTCAGGCAAAACAATTAGTTTAATTATATGTTTCTCAACTGCTCATTCCACCTGTTCTCTGTGAAATTAAGCAGGATTTATAGCAGCAGTAACTGGCAGCTCAAAGTTGCACTCGCAGCTCTAACTCTGCCAGTTGTTTTCAGTCCTGTCTCGGAAGCTCAAGTGTCACAAACGCTTAAAGCTAAGAAATCACAAGCGAAAAACTTTGTGGGTTCTATGAATAAAGCCCAGCAAGTTTACTATGCTGAAAAAGCAGGCTTTACAAGTTCTGTTTCCAATCTATTGGTTTATCTCGGTCTCCAAGTTAAACCTAACTCAGCCAATTACAGCTACTCGATCGGCATGGTGAAAAAAGGTGCTGTATTTAACTACGGAGTATCGAAGCAAGCTAATCTCAAAAGTTTTGTGGGGGGAGTCTTTTTGGTGGGAAATAAAACCCAAACAATCTTGTGTATAAATGCTGCTCCTGGCAAGACTAAACCAGCTAATCCAACTAATACCAAAGGGGTTTTAGCCTGCGCTGCTAATACAGCAAAAGTTACTCAATAAAATATGTCTAATTTACTGGGTAATTTAGCAAATAACTGGATAGTAAATGCAGATTTAGCTAAGCAATTTCTGGAACAAGAAGCGACTTTACTAGATGCTCGCGCACACATTTTAAAGTGGTTTTGCCGTCTCCCACCAGCTATTCCCGTAACTTGGCAGGAATTTTCGCGTTCCGACTTTCCCCACAAGGGAAAAATTATCGAAAATAACACAGTTTTAACTCAAAAACTGCAAGCAATTGGTATTTGTCAAGACAAACCTGTCATAGTCGTTGCCGATTCCGTGAAAGGGTGGGGCGAAGACGGGCGAATTGTTTGGATGCTGCGGACTTTGGGACATGAAAAATCTGTTTTTGTAGATGGAGGATATCGGGCTTTAATCAAAGCTGGAATTAATCGAGTAAAAGGTGCAAACAATCCCCCCGAAACAGGAGATTTTGTAATATCTCGCCGCTCGAATTGGGAAATTCACCGGGATGAATTGAAAGCAATTTTAGGAGTTCATAATTTAGTCATTATTGACGCAAGAGAGCCGCGAGAATATGCAGGTAAAACGCCTTACGGAGAAAAGCGGGGCGGCCACATTCCCGGTGCGGTTCACCTCTATTACAAAGAGTTAATGGACAAACAGGGACAACTGCTGAGTCGTGGGGAAATTGTTGCTATTTTGCAGCACAAAGGAGTTTCGCTGTCAACTCAAATTGTGAGTTATTGTAGTGGGGGAATTCGCTCTGCATGGTTGACTTGTGTGTTGACAAATTTGGGATTTTGTGCTAAGAATTATTCAGGTTCAATGTGGGAATGGTCGGCTTCGCCAGCAGATAGCTATCCTTTGTCAGTAATCCTTTCACGGGCGGGCTAGAAGCCCAACCGCTACTCCCCCCAAGAAAATTTAATGTTTGTGGAACAGGCCGGGAAGCCTGTTCTTCTTGAAGAAGTCAGGGCTCTAAGGATCGCGAATTAAATAATTTACACAAGGAAAGTGGGGAGTAGGGGTTGGGCGTCCCGCCCGCCCTTTCTGGACGGGCGGGACGCCCATCCCACAAGAACCATCACGCATTGTAAGTTATTTAATTCTCATTCCTAAAAGAAGAGCGTTTCAGGTTGAGAATCTCAACCGACTTGTTCGATATACTGAGCGAGATCGTCGCGCAGGCGGCTGAGTTCGGCTTCGGTGGTGACGCGCACGCGATCGTCCCTAACCGTAATCAGCACTTTCGCAGCAAAAGGAGTCGGCCAGATATTCGGGTTGCAGAAAACTTCCAAAAATACATCTCCTGCATACCGATATTCCATCGGTTTTTGGGGAGAAGCTTTAGCGCCAGCGGTTTTGGCTGCTACAGCTTTCAAGCTTTCCATCAAAGCTGCAATTTCGTTTTGCAAATCCCGCGCGGCTTGCGGGGAAAAGCTAAAGGAGACAGAACCTTCGACTAAATTCAGTGTCAGCGGAGAAAGAGACATGGGCAATGAAATTTAACATACTATTGTTAATGATAAAAAATATAGTAACCTAAAAGAAGTACCTGCCAACTAAATTGGGCGGCGAAACTGCTATTAATTAAAATTTGTCTCAAGAAGCTAGGCTAAATTAATGAATATAAATCTAGTCGCAAGCTAGATTCAGCAATACTTTTAACCTTTTATGACTTGATAAGCTTTAAACTAGAAACCAGAAAACTTGACGGTCGAGCGAGGAGATTTTATGGTTGCCGATAACCGTTCCGAAGTCCGCAAGGTTTTAATAATTACTTTATTACTAAATTTGCTGGTGATGGCAATTAAAGCAGCCGTGGGATGGCTGACTGGTTCCCTCAGTTTGCTGGCAGATGCTTTGCACAGCGTCACGGACAGCGCTAATAATATTTTAGGATTGGTAACTAATCATTATGCCAATCCGCAGCCCGATCGCAATCATCCTTACGGACACCAAAAATTTGATGCTCTCGGAGCTCTGGGAATTGCTGCTTTTCTGGGAATTGCCTGTTTTGAAATTCTCAGCGGTGCTGTCGAAAGGCTGCTCAAAGGTGGCACAGTTGTCAAAATATCGCCAAATGAACTGTGGATTTTGCTGATTGTACTGGGGATTAATATTTTTGTCACTTTTTACGAGCGCAGAGTTGGCCAACGTCTCGGTAGCGCGATTTTAGTGGCTGACGCTCAGCACACGATGAGCGATGTTTGGGTGACAATTATGGTGATCGGCGGGTTGATTGGTGTTTGGCAAGGGCAGGTTTGGAATATACCTCAATTACAATATCTGGATGTGTTTTTGTCTTTTCCTGTGGCTGTTTTGGTATTTAGCAGCGGTTGGAAGGTTTTAAGGGAAAATCTGCCTTGGTTGGTGGATGAAATGGCGATCGCACCTGAGATTATTCATGCGATCGCGATCGATGTACCGGGGGTTGTCAACTGCCACTCGATCGCCTCCCGTGGCGTTGTAGGGCGTCAAGTATTTATTGAAATGCACATGATTGTCGATGCTGTCGATGTAGAAACAGCTCACCGGATTACAGAAGAAGTTGAAGCCCGTTTGGAAGAACGTTTCAGCCCTGTACGCATCTTAATTCACGTTGAGCCACCAGCTTACCAATCCGACCAAATTAGCTACGATTCTCAAGAGAAGGAAGAAGGAAAGAGGAAGCAGGAAGGAGAAAAAATGTAGGGTGTATCCCCAGCAAACAGCAGCTTGAGGGATGAAGGAGGAAGGCGATTTTTGCGATCGCAATTCCTCTAATTTTTTAAATGCTATCGAGGGGATTAGAGCGATCGCACTTAATTGAGTGGCAGTTTTCCACAGGAAAAGGAGGGTTTTCCACAGAAATCAGCAAGTTTTCCACAATAGCTTGGATAATTATCGAGCAAAAGACTATTGGTACAAGTTCCGAGTTTTTTGGATTTCTACGGCCATTTTCTGTCGCAAGTCCCAAGGTAGCAGAATTTCGACTTCTGAACCCAAAGCGCGCAACCACCTCAGCGGGTAGTAGTCTGTCACTCGGTAAGTGACTTGGTAGTAAGCATCGTCGGTTGGGCGAGACTGGAGGATTTGTAAAAGTGCCGATCGATGTTCTGGGTTGGGAGTATACTGTTTGATTAATGTGGCGGCGCGATCGCAGTCTATGGCGGTAAAAGTATGGTGAATGCTGATTCCCTGCATATAACTTTGATGAAAAGTGCGATCGAACCGCAATACCATCAGCGCAGTTTCTTTATAAAAATCGCAGCCCCAAGCTTCTTTTAACATATCGTTAACTGTTTTGGGAGTGGGCAGGTTATTTTCCTGATATTTTTCCTTGAGTAATTGGGGAACCCGAGAATCTTGCCAATCCAAGGATTCTAGACGTTTTGAAATAATGCGATCGAGCCGATATTTGTACCAATTAATTTCACCTCTCGGGGTGCTGCCGTAGGCACACAAATATTTAGCTCGATCCATAAAGTAAATACAAACAGGATAAACAACGCACTCTTTAATCAGATTTTGATGAGCGCTGCGATAAGTTAATAGCAAAGGAGCGATATTTTGAGAATCCCACATTTCCTGCAACTCGCTCTGAAATTGATCGACAGCATCTTGCATGGGACTGGATTCGGGTACGAGATAATCAACGTACAAAAAGACGCGGTGATTATCTTCATCAACTACCTCTTCTGAAAATTGGTCGGCTAATAAAGGCAAACTTGGGTCTAGAAAACTAAACATCCCCAAAGTAGCAGCGAGATAAGCCTGTGTTTTTGGAGTCAAATTGCTGTCTGTATTGGGGTTTTCTGTTGGGCTGGAAAATGGCGGTATTGTGTCAACTCGGCGGTAGTTTTTACTTCTACCCGTCACGCTGGTTAACCGTTGCAGCAAATTCCGACTTACCAAGAAATCGAAGTCATTTTGCAGCGATTTTCGCACCTGAGCGAATAACTTCTCTGCTAAGAGCTTGTCTAAATCAGCACCGGCAATAGCTATTTGTTTTTGCAAAGAATGCCGCCACTCGTTTACAGATACATTCCATTTTGTCAACCACTGTTCCGTTGTTTTGTTGCAAGCACAATTAGGGTCTGAATAGTTAAGAATATCTTCCTGCTTTTCATCTTTGTAATTTTTGCCAAAGAAAGCTTCGCGCCAATCAGCATAGGTAAAGGGGCTGCTAAGGGCAATATATCCCTCGTCGCTGTACAGCCAACTTACCAAAACCCATAACCTGATGGCGCGGGTGAGATTTTGCATTTGGTCGAGAGTTCCGTTGGCGAAATCCTCTAGGAGTCTGGGGTGTGGCGGATTGCGAAATGTTGGGTTCATGGTGGGTTGAGGGATTTAAATTGTGTTTTATAGGGTAAGGGCGATCGGAAGGGGGTGTTTCCGATAGTATGCAATAATCCGGGAGATCGAGTGGGAATAGCTGATGACTACTTACAAGATTGAACTTCAGGGTGAAGTGTTAAAAATTGGATTTGGAGAAGCTGCTCAAAACGACCAAATTGTGCGAGATGCGGCGGCTCGTTTGGCAGAAATGAGCAATTCTGGAGAATTGTCGGGAGGGCCGCTAATTAAAATTAATGGGCCGGCATCTGTACCTGTAGCTTGTGTTTTGGTTCACAAAGTTTCTCATCTTTACGGTGCAGTTGGAGTTTTCGATCCCAAATTGGGGAAATATGTAATTGCTATTACTCACAATCCTGAGTATAATTTGGGTGACTTAGTTGATTGATAGTTCGCTAGGTAATTGAGGAAATTTTAGATATGACATCACAAGAAGTTGCTCTCCAAGTTATTCAGCAAGCTATCTGCGCTTTAGCAGATTGGGCTAATAAGGCTAAATTACCCGCTCAATGTCAGTTTTTTAATGAACATCCAGCAGTGACTAAAGCGAAAGAATTATTGTCATGGAAAAAGCCCGAAATAAGTTACTTGGGGTTGCTATTTGATGATGTCAAGTTTCCAGATAGCAAAAACAGAGATTTTAAATCCCACTATTGTCCGGCAGTGGCGATCGACGCTAGCGATAATTCTTACCCGTCGATTCCTTATCCATTGACAAAACCTCCCGATTTAGAAGAATATAAAGAAAATGTCAAAAAAGAGTTAAAAAATCTTCGGGAACAAGACTGCAAAAACTTATCACTGCTAACTCTGATTTTAGAGAAGTACGGTTCTTGTCTCAGCTTTGGCGAGGGGAATATTGCTTTGATAGATATGGCGCGATCGACTGCTGCGGTAGCCTCTGCTTTGGTTGACAATCCTGATGCAATTGCGATCGGTTTAATTGCCGGCGATTTATCGGGAATCCAAAAGTTTATTTACACCATTGCTTCTGACGGTGCGCTGAAATCCCTCCGCGCTCGAAGTTTTTATCTCGAATTAGTCACTGAAGAAATTGTTCAGCAGCTTTTGGAAGAGTTAAAGTTACCCCGTACTAATGTTATTTATGCGGGTGGCGGTAATTTATATTTGCTGGCATCAAACGATACGAGAAAGGTTCAAGCTGCTTTAGGTAGGATTCGAGAGCGATTTAATACGTGGCTAAAAAATACTTTTCAAGGTAAACTATTTTTAGCTCTTGATTATTTACCTGTGCGAACTACAGCTCTAAAAACTAAAGAATTTGCCGCTCTCTGGACACAAGTAACCAAGAACCTCGCCAAGCAGAAACTCCGCAAGTTTGAAGGTCACATTCATGACTTTATCCAACCCAAACCGAGTCATGAACCTTGCCGAGTTTGCAATCGCGATGATTTGCAAAGTCTCAAAATTTTAAATCGCTTTGATCCTGATTCGTCTCGTGCTTGTTGGATGTGTCGTACCATGTTTGAGCTGGGGGATGAATTGTTTGATGTTAAGGCAATAGTGCGCTCTAAGCGATCGAATATTAAAGGCGGAGTCCAAAGAATTTATTTGCCAAATTTTTATTACTACTTTTTTCAAGAAGGCGAACTAGCCTTACAAGTAGCTAAAGATGATGAAACAGTCTTACTCGTTAACAATTGGGACTTAAAAAAATATCACAAACATAATACTGTACCGTTGTTATTGGGAAACTATGCTCAGCGAAACGAAGAAGAATCGGGTTTTATCCGAGCAGGTGAAATGGCAGAGAAAGCCAAGGAAGCAGGAGCGATTCCTAGAGTTGGTTACTTGCGGATGGATGTAGATAGACTGGGGCGGATTTTTGCTGAGGGTTTGGGTGAAAATCAAACTTTACCAAGATTGGCTGGACTTTCTCGCCAAATGAGTTACTTCTTTAAAGTCTATCTCAATAGTTTGGCAAAAAACCGCAAGGAGAATTTACTAGAAACTCGAAACAGTGTTAATATTTTAGAGAAGGCAAAATGTTTAACCGAGGGCGACCGCCCAAATCTCCTCTTCATTTACGCGGGTGGCGACGATCTATTTGTCAGCGGTGCATGGAATGAGATAGTTGAATTTGCCTTTGACGTTTACCAGTGTTTCCGAGCTTATACGGGAAAAAATTCAGATATTACATTATCTGGGGGAATTAGCATTGATAGTGCTAAATTTCCTCTCTATCAAGCGGCTAAAACATCGGGCGAGGCAGAAGAAGCTGCTAAAGGCAATGGTCGCGATAGTTTGGGTTTGTTTGGAGGTAAGTTTAAATGGGATGAATGGTTGGGAATTCAAGAAAACTGGGCTGTCATAGACCAGGAGATTAGAGACTACTTAAGTCCAGAATCTAAACCTGATTTGTGGGGTATATTTCCCCTTGTCGCTCGACTGAATAATCGAGAGATCAACTACTCGCGGAGTTTTATTCGCAACCTATTATTGACTGCTGAACTTCAAGAAAATATGCTAAAAAAAATTCAGGATCTAGCGGAAGAGCAACAGAGGGAAATTCGCTATTACTTACATTTGCCAAAGATAGTTTACACTCTGGCGCGACTTCCCAGCAATAAAGTCCAAGAAGAAGATGATTATTTTTTGCCCGTGCGAACTTCTCTGAAAAATCCGTACAACGCGCCTTATTTTAGGGCTATCGCAACTTGGCTTGAACTACTAAACCGTTAATATCAAAATGCCTGAACCACCTAAAAAAGTCAATTCTCTAAATCTCCCTAATCCTGGAAATATAGAGGAAAAAAAACAACTACACACCTCGGCAGACAAGACGGTTATGTCCACTGAACCGCCTTTAGAAATTACGAAAAGGATAGTCAAAAGAATTACTGGATTAGAAAGTTTAAAAACTTATCCGATTCGTGACTTGGTTAAACACGCCGAGGAGTTTGGTCCTTATTTGAAGCAGCAACGATTAGAAACTAATCAGGTTCGCAAGTTCCTCGACGCTGTGAACAAGATGAAAGTCACTTTGGCTCAAACATATGACTTTTCCAAAATAGAAACTGAAGTAGTTCTCCTCAAACCAAAACTAGCCTACGCCGCAGCCAGACAAAAAGCTGCAAAACCCATGAGTGATGTGATGTCACCGGCGATCGACAAAGTACACAGCACCGAAGATTTTGAGCGTCTCGTTCAACTGATTGAATCAATTATTGCCTATCACAAAGCAGAAGGTGGAAAATAGCTATGCCTGTATCTCTTACACAAAAACCTTTACTCGGTAAAGTTCGCATTACCAGTACGCTGAATGTAGAAACCGGATTGCACATTGGTGGAGGGGGAGAAAGTCTCGATATCGGAGGACTTGATAAACCTGTCATTCGCGACCCTTTAACTCAACACCCTTACTTACCTGGCTCATCAATTAAAGGCAAACTGCGTTCAATTTTAGAAAGATTGGAAAACAAGCCAGTTAACAGACCAGGAGGAAGCGGTACTTATCGGTACGAAAGCGATGATTTAGTCGATGGATTTTCAGAAGTTAAACAGGGAAGGGAAAAACCACCTCTGCTAATTTTTTACGATGGCGCTCAAACTTGCAAAGTTTGTCGCGTCTTTGGATCTACGGGGGTAGATTGTTGGGTGAAAACTGATGCCGTAGAGGCAGAGCAATTAGAAGCAGTGAAAGACAGTCCCAAGCGAAGAATTGCTAAAGCTAATAATGGCAGTAGAGTGGGGAGTTTTGTAGAAGAAAGGGAAGGAAAAATTGGAGAATCATACACTAAAGTTAAAGGACGGAACGCGACAGCACGTTTGATTGTTCGGGACTGTCATTTACAGAGGGAATCTGCGGAAAAACTTGAGAGGGTAAATACCGGACTCTACATGACAGAGTGGAAGTTTGAAAACGGTATCGATCGCATTACAGCAGCAGCCAATCCCAGACAAGTAGAAAGGGTTCCTGCTGGGTCAAAATTTCAGTTTGAACTGATATACACGGTTGAAGATGCTTCTCAAGCTATTGAGGATTTGCAGAATCTGGCGATCGCACTTGCATTATTAGAAGATGATGCTCTCGGCGGACACGGTTCTCGCGGCTATGGCAAAGTCAAATTCGCCGATTTTAAGTTTTCTTTTCGCAGTTTAAATCAATACCGTCAGATAGCCAGCGGAGAATCAGGTTTGCCCCCAATTCAACCCGTGGCTAATACAGAAGCACTTCTCGAAAACTTCGGCCGCTTCCGCGATGAAATTCAGCAGCGATTGCTACCAGGAAATGGGGGCGAAGCATGAATAACTGGAGATTAGTTAAACTCAATTTTGGCAACTCTCCCGCTCATTTTGGGGAATTGGGAATTGGGATGGAGGAGACGAGCGATCGCGTGCGTTCTGACACTCTATTTAGTGCTTGGATTAGTGCTTGCGCTCGATTATTTAAGAAGGATGACTTTGAGAAAGTATTGCAGCGGTTTCTCAACCCGCAGCCATCCGTAACGATGAGTTCGACGTTTGTCTATCGCCATCACGACGATCGCGATATTTACTATTTGCCGCGTCCTTTAAAGTTTCCCGCTAACTACCCTGCTGGTGACGGAGACTTAGAATTTTTCAAGGCTTACAAAAAGATTAATTATCTGCCTTTAGAAGTGTGGCATAAATGGTATCAAGGAGAAGGATTTACCAGTGAGGACAGACAAGAACTAATTAAGGAGACTAACAAGAAAAAATCTGATGGCTTTTTGCACGAACAGGGAACTTTTAGCTATAAAGAAGCCTTTAAAATCGGTCAAGAACCCAAAATAGCAGTAGACCGCGTTACTAGAGCAACCAACTTTTATCATACAGGTTTTGTGCAATTCCAATGGGAGCAAAATGGTAACGATATCAAAAGTCTATCGGGTTTGTACTTCCTGCTCAACTTTTATCAGAAGGACGAAACCTTAGAAAATCAACTCTATGCTGCTTTACAACTGCTTGGTGAAGAAGGAATAGGAGGCGAACGCAGCAGCGGTGCAGGACACTTTGAGGTTGAATGGTTGTCGTTACCTGAATTTTGGCAAAAAGTAGTGGATTTCAAGGCAAGTCATTACAGTCTAATAAGTTTATTCTGGGATGATGATTTGTCAGCGCTAAAGCATTTGATAACCGAAGATAAAGATGCTTGCTATGAAACTATAGAGCGAGGAGGTTGGATTTCAGGGCAACAGCTACGGCGCAAAATGCTGCGAATGTTTGTGGAAGGTTCGGTTTTTTCGTCGCCGCCGTTAGGAAAAATTGCTGACGTTACGCCTCATCAATTAATAGATAAACAAACTAAGAAACCTAAAAATCATCCGATCTACCGCAGCGGCATTAGTTTAAGTCTCCCTATCAAAGTCAAGAGTGAATAAATATCATGACTGCTACTTCTCACCTTGCCATCAAAAAACCTGAAGCTTCGGAATCAAAGCGGATTCAGCTAACAAGTCCTATTTTACATATCGGCTCAGAAGTCTCGCGCTTGAATCCTTTTGAATATGTCCAGACATCTAAAAGGGTATATCTCCCAGATCGGGAAGCTTTAGCAAAAGTGCTGTATCAAGGGGGTCGATTGGACGATTATATTCGTACTATTGAAGAGTCCAAAAATATTACTAAATTGCTTGAAGATGTTTTGGGCGATCAATGGTGGAATGCTACAGGTGAAGATGGCGATAGCATTTTTCCTGAAATTGCCGTCAGTCATAAATGGACTGAAAATTCGGTGACAGATTTGCGTCCGATGATTCGCAATGGCATGGGACAATTGTATATTCCCGGTTCGTCGATTAAGGGGGCAATTAGAACTGCGATCGCCTACCACCTTCTGAAACATGAAAACAAATATCAACTCCCAGAATCTGCCAGACTGAGTGTAATAGAACTCCAATTACGAGAAAAACTTGGTAGAGGGGAAGTCGCAAATAAACACAAACAAAAAATTTTAGATGATGAACTATTCATGGATAGTTTATTCACTGATTTTGAGCTATCCTATCAAGGGCGATCGGTTAATAGCAAAATCGGGCCGAACACCGACTTCATGCGAGCCATTAAAGTCACCGATTCTCAGCCTTTGCTAGAATTCAAAAAAGTCACTAAGCAAGGAAAAAATGTATTTTTTAACTTACCTATAGTTGCTGAAGTCATTGTCTCCAGCCGCTTCCCAGATTATAAAGCCAAATATCGCGCTTCCATTTATGCCGAAATGGTTCGCAACGTGCAAACTGAATTCACCCTGAGTCTGGATACGGAAATGCTGCAATGGTTCACTCATAGCGAAGGGATGAAAATACCGTTTAAAAATCTGGATGAATTGCTGAAAATTTGTCGAGATTTCGCTCAAGAGCAATGGGATGCTGAGCATGATTATTGGGAGGATATCAAAAATAATCTCTCTCAAGGTAAAGACTTAAATTTCAGCTATATTCAGGAACTATACGAACCGACTGAGTGCCCTTATAGCTTAAGGGTTGGTTGGGCAAGCGGAATGTTGGGAACTACGGTTAGTTTATGTCTTGATGAGAAATTGGTAGCAGAAATCCGTGATACTTGCGGAATCAAAGCACCGGGTTTTGAAGCACCAAAATCGCGGCGGACTGTTGTAGATCATAAGGGCGATATCAAATATGTACCTGGATGGGTAAAGTTTAAGCCATGCTAATTCGTTCTACCTGGACATTAACTGTATCCGAACCCGCTCTTTTGCCGCGCGCTTACCATTTAGAATTGGTGAAGGAGTTGCATCGCCGATTAAACTTAGAAATCGGGAGTGAGGTTGTACCTTCTGTAAGTTTTTCAGGAATTCAGGGTTTCTACCAAGTTTCAAAAGATTTTCAGACGTTTACACCTGATGAGTTTTATACCTTGTCTTTATCTGGCTTGCAGGAAAATGCTGCAAAAGCGATCGCCTCCCTGAATCTCTCACCATCTCTCGAATTTCTAGGTGCTAAATTTGATATAATTAATCGAGAAGATGAAATCACCAGCTACGAACAACTTTACACAGAACTTGTAGCCAATGAACCAGAACCCGTCCGCCGCTTCTACATTAAATTTACAACTCCGACTGCTTTCGCACAAGGTTCGGCGCACTTAGCTTTACCCGTTCCCCATCAGATGTTTCGCAGTTGGTTAGAAAGATGGAATCACTTTGCTCCTGTTTATTTGGGGAGTGATGAATTAATCGCTTATTTGAGTCAGGCTGTTTTATTAAAACACCACAAGATTCAAACGCGATCGCACCAGTTGCCGAGAGCCTATGTAAACGGGTTTGTTGGCCAAGTAACACTGCAAATTCCTTACCGCACTGATGCTTTGCTGGCTAATGTTGCTAATTTGCTGGTTCAATACAGCCATTATGCAGGTACGGGAATTAAAACCCGTTTAGGAATGGGTCAAACAATTGTAAAACTAGATTAAGGAGATTACCCATGATTCAAACAAAGATTATTACATTTTTAGGTAAATCTCCACGAGAAACTATTTACAGCCATAGCGATCACACCTATAAGGGTCAAGTATTTGCTGAAGCACTGCACCAGTTTTGTGAATATGACACTATGTTAGTGTGCGTCACAGAAGAAGCAAAAGCAACTACTTGGCCTCTATTAGAAGCACTAGGAGATGCGCGTATCAAGCCGATTGATATCCCAACTTGTAGAACTACGGAGGAAATGTGGGAAACTTTTAAAATCATCACTCAATATGTTGATGAAGATGATCGCGTAATTTTTGATATTACTCACGGACTCCGATCGCTCCCTTTTCTCGTCTTTTTATTCGCTGCTTACCTCAAAGCGGCTAAAAACGTAACAATTGCAGCTATTTACTATGGTGCTCCTGAGTTAAGCGACAGCAAAAATAACGTGCCAGCGCCTGTCATTGACCTATCTGAATTTGTGTCAATGATTGATTGGATTACAGCCACTAATCAATTTGTCAAAATAGGAGACGGACGAGAACTAGCTAAGTTACTTAAAAGTGCTATACCATCTAATTCTGAACAAAGCGAAATTCCATCTAGCAGACAAATTAGAAACAATCTTAAAAAGTCGGTTGAAGCAATTGAGAATATCTCTCTAGCTTTAAGTGTAACTAGACCTATTGAGACGATGCAATCGGCTACTAAGTTAGAACAAATTCTCAAGGAAGCTGCACCAAGTTTTGCCGATAGAGCTAAACCATTTTCACTTTTATCAGACAAGGTAGTTCAACAGTACGGACAATTTGCTCTCGAAAATCCTAAAGATGAAGCAGCATTAAGCGAGAATCTGCGACTACAATTGCAGATGATTCAATGGTACATTGACCGAGATCAATTAGTACAAGCAGTCACTTTAGCACGTGAGTGGTTGGTTTCTATCTTAGCGCTGCGATTTGGTGAACCCATGTTCGATTATTCAAGAGGTCGCAAGTATGTAGAAGCTGCTCTAAATAATGCAGTTGAACAGAATAGACCTCATCCTCGCCCTCCTCTTGATAGCCGTTGCAATGAAAAGTTTGCAGCTTTGCCACAAGCAGATGAACTTGCGAGTGTCTGGAGTCAAATGGCAGAGTTGCGTAATGATATTGCTCATTGTGGAATGAATAATCAACCTCAAACTGCTGGTAGTATTAAGAAAAAAGTTCTATCACTATCCCCTAAATTTAAGAAAATTAGTGAGGAACTATTGCCAGATAAATAGACTGGAGAAGAAATTTTTGTCAAAGCTATCGCTCTTTTTACTAAAACCTATCGCCCTTTCCCATACTAAAATCAGCTCCATAAAATACGCAACCTAAATCTGGTAAGCGCTCATGCCTTTGGGCGCTTACCAAACCATCTGTTCAGTTCTCAAAGAATTTCAAATTACCTACATGGAATCTCATTTTATAGTACAAACTTTACAATGGTGACTTAATTCCGATTTGTGGTATATTTTCTGGGCGAGGGGATTTTTTAGGACAATGTTCGATATGAAACGTTTAAAATTAAAATCAATGCTGGTGGCGGCGATCGCGATCGCCTTTTGCTTAATTGCGATCGCCAGCTACGCCCAAGCCAACAAGACTTTAACACTGGCGACTTCCCCAGACTACCCGCCCTATGAATTTAAAGATACGGCTGTTAGCGGCAACGAAATTATCGGTTTTGACATCGATATTGCCAAATATATTACTAAAAAATTGGGCTACGAACTGAAAGTAATTGGCATGGATTTTAACGGCTTAATTCCCGCTTTGCAGGCGGGAAGAGCCAATTTTGTGATGGCTGGAATGACTCCCACAGCAGAAAGGAAAAAAAATGTTGATTTTTCTGACCTTTACTACGAAGCTCAAAATACAATAGTCGCCAATAAAGGCAGCAATTTGACCAAAGCTGAAGATTTAGCAGGGAAAAAAGTAGGCGTTCAACTCGGAAGCATTCAGCAGGAAGCTGTGAAAACAATGCCCGGTGTGCAACTGGCTGCTCTCAATAGGATTCCTGATATCATTCAAGAAATTAAATCGAACCGCATCGCGGCTGGAGTGATCGAGGATACTGTCGCTAAAGGTTATGCAGCAGCGAACCCGGACTTGGAATTTAACACAATTCCGAATACTGAAGAAAGCGGTTCGGCGATCGCCTTTCCCAAAGGTTCGAGATTAGTTCCAGAATTCAACCGCGTCCTCCAGCAAATGAAAGCCAGCGGTCAAATTAAGGAATTAGCTACTAAGTGGTTTTCTCGACCGATTCCGCAAGAACAGGCACAAGCAAATCAGCCTGCGGTAGCCTCCAAGTTCGGGTTAGATTTTGGCAAAATATGGCCGAGTTTGCCTTATATTTTGTCGGGGATTTGGGTAACGCTAACTTTTACCTTGCTGTCGGCATTTCTCGGATTTATCTGGGGAATCGTGCTGTCTCTGTTTAAGATTTCTAGCATTAAACCGCTGTTCTGGTTTGCCACTGCTTACACCTCAATTTTTCGCGGAACACCACTAATTTTGCAGTTGACTTTAGTTTATTTTGCAACGCCGCAGCTTACGGGCTATAATATATCAGCCCTGCAAGCTGGCGTGATTACTTTTTTCCTGAATTCTGGGGCTTATATTTCCGAAACAATTCGCGCCGGAATTCAAGCCGTAGATAAAGGTCAAAAAGAAGCCGCAGAATCTCTTGGCGTTCCCTACAAACTGATGATGGGCGATATTATCTTGCCGCAAGCGTTGAAAAACATCTTGCCTGCATTGGTGAATGAAAGTATTGCTTTGCTGAAGGATTCAGCTTTAGTTTCAGTAATTGGTGTAGAAGACTTGCTGCGCCGCGCTACAATTGTGGGAGCAGAAAAGTATATTTACTTTGAACCTTTGATATTTGTCGGCGCAATTTATTATTTGATGGTGCTTAGTTTAACTTGGGGGGCCAATGTACTCGAACGCAGACTCCAAAGTAGCAGTTAAGGTCGATCGCCTGTATAAATCTTTTGGCAATCTTAAGGTTTTGCGGGAGATAACTACTGAGATTCATCAAGGAGAAGTGATTGCCATTATCGGCCCTTCGGGGTGCGGCAAGTCTACTTTTTTGCGGTGTTTGAATTTACTGGAAATTCCGACTTCGGGACACATCTACATTGACGGAGTGGATATTACTCTGCCGAAGGCAGATATTATGAAAATCCGCCAGAAAGTGGGGATGGTTTTTCAGCATTTCCACTTGTTCCCGCACATGACTGTGCTGCAAAATGTAACCTATGCGCCTGTAAAGGTGAAGCAGGTTGGTAAGGATGAGGCGCGTGTGAAGGGGTTAGAATTGCTGGAAAAAGTGGGTTTGTCAGATAAGGCGGATGTTTATCCTTCTAAGCTTTCGGGGGGACAAAAACAGCGAGTGGCGATCGCCCGCTGCTTGGCTATGGAACCGGAAATTTTGTTGATGGACGAACCAACTTCTGCACTCGATCCAGAAATGGTTAAAGAAGTTTTAGATGTGATGAAAGCTTTGACGAAAACGGGAATTACAATGGCAATTGTAACTCACGAGATGGGTTTTGCGCGGGAAGTCGCCCACCGGATTTTGTTTCTGGATGGCGGAAAGGTGGCGGAAGATGTGCCGCCGCAGGAGTTTTTTAGTAACCCGAAGTGCGATCGAGCCAAGCAATTTCTGGAAAAAATGCTTTAATTCATATAAGAATTAGAGTTTTTAACCGCAGAGGACACAGAGGACACAGAGAGAGTTAGAGGAGAAAGAGAAAGTTGCGGTAGGGTGCGATCGGTTGCAGATGCTCGATCGCCACGGAAAGTATAATAATGTTGATCCGATGATTAACTTGATAATTCTGTTAGAAAAACGAGAGAATTCTTTGAATCACCTGGGTATTAAAATCTTTCGGGAAGCGGTCTCTTTCCTGAGCGTGATCGAGAAAGAAAGTCTTGGGATAATAAGCAAGACTGGCTTCGATCTCGCTAATCTTTTCTAATAAGGGTTCGATCAGATCGATTTTGTCGGGATGGCGATGTTGGATGAGAGTCGCAGCATTCCTAAAATGCCGCCCCTCATCCTGCGTGACCAAATGTCCTACGCGAGCAAAGCCGTTCCCATAGTGTTGGTAGAATTCCTTAATATCCCGGTGATAAGACCACACGGAACCCATTTCGTCAAACATTAAACCAACTAGAATGGTGAATTCGTTCTCAATCAGAAACGAGATCGGTTCGAGTTCATGCACCCGACTCTGGTTTTTTTGGTCGATCGCCTCTGGGGACAAACCTGATACCATGTGATAGACCTTACGTAGAGCAACGTAGTGCCGTAATTCGTCTTGCAGCCAAAGTTCGATCGCACTCATGAATTCTAACGAGAACTCCGAACTGCGAGAAAGCAGATGCTCGTAGAGTGGCTGACTGTCTCCCTCAGAGAACACATCTCGGCTCAGGAGATCCATAAATCCAGCCTGAATTGTAGGCGCGACTTCGGGAATTTTCAACTCATCGGCAATAAATTCATCTACACTCCACTCACTGCTAAGAATCGGAATTCCCCGGACATCATGAGTTTGTAATTTCATAGTTTTTCTGATTATAAGTTAAGTATTCACCAGACGATCGCTCACGATATGCGGAACGATTAAGCAATGTCGTCCGGTAATCGGATTGGTATCTCCGCGCAATACGATGCCAGACGGAGTATCGCCAACAATCCAGGAACCTACGACGAAGTGGTAGCCAAAATATTCGGGCAAGGGTTGATAGGACTGAATAATGAATCCTTCACGATCGTAGCCCATCGCCTCGCGGGCGTGAACGGCTCCGGCAACAAAATCGCCTGTTTCAATAGAAACCCCAACACCTTCTAGACCGACGAGGGGCTTTTTGACGTGCATTTGGGTCAGTAATGCTGTGGATTCGATCGAGATAGTATCCGTGAAGAAAGTGGGTAGCAAGAATTGAGCGTACACTGGGTGGTTGCCAAATAATTCCCACATCCACACCATCGATCCTTTATTGCTTAAAATCTGTTTCCACAGCGGTTCAATAATTTTCACGTCCCCTGCTATCAGGCGCGATGCTAGGGCTTCATCTGCGTTAAAAGATTCGCTTGCGAGTTGCAAATCCAGCCAATCGACGATTTTCCACAGCCGCAAGATCCGATTATTGAATTGATCGACAAAAAATCCTTCTTCATCCACGCCCAGATGGTTACGCAATCCTACAAGTTGGGTGAAAAAGCGATCGTTTCCCAATTCTTGATTAATAATTTCGACCAGTTGTCCTGCCATCTCGGTATCTTCTGACAGATGCTCGTCAATTAACAAGCTCAGGCCGAACTGCTTTAAATCATAATGACGACTTAGAGTGCGGAATCGACCCGCAACTTCGTCCCAAAAGTTGTTGAACTGATTGGCATCGTTGGGAAGCGATCGCAAATCTCGGCTTGATTTTTTCATGTCATCTAACCACAGCCATTGATAGACTGTTTCTGCACCCAAGAGAGGAGTTTCGCCATTGATTTCTAGAAGGCTAATTTTTCCATCTTCAGTGACGGCAAGATCGAAACGGGTATAAAGAGACATATCTTCTGCTTCGTCAACCCGATCCCACGAAACCTGAATTGCTTCCCAGAAAGCAGGGGGAATAGCGAGTTTTTTCATCCGATTTTCTAGGCCATCAGCGGTGAAAAACCAGTCCAAAAACTCCCGACACATATCCCAAAGAGCCTCAGTAGCATCCCAGAGCCTCGCCTCTTCCTGGCGCGAAAACATCACCCCAAAGGGACGGTCTAAGGCTTCTGCCCAGTAGCGTTGGTTGATGTCTGCAAGAGGCTGACATTGGTAGGCGTTATCTAATATGTGCTGCTGCCAGTTGCGTCGTCGCTGAAACAAAAAGGGATACATGGTTGAAGCGCCTTGCTAGTGGTGTGGAACTCAAGGATCTACAAAAACAGAGAAAAGAACTAGAGAAAAAATAGTTTTGGGATGAATCGTCGCTCAAAAATGCTTGCATCATATCAATTCCGGCTGCGCCGAAATGATATCAAATCCGTGCTTCATCGTCGGGCGTAAAGCCGAATCAAGCTGCCAACAAATAATTCGCGCAATTTTCATTTTTTTGACCCCTCCTTCTACAGTCAACAGTCAACACTCAACAGTCAACACTCAACAATGATAAGGAGTGCAACCGGAATCGATGTCATTTGCCTCCGCTTCCCAAAGGAGACGTGGAGCGGACAGAAGTACCAAAGCTCCCTCGTCCCTTGATGGTTCCCCGAGCTGCGTGGCCTGGGGGGCGATTTGGGGTATCGCGACTGGAGGAAAAGTAGGGAGAATCTAGCGGTATGCCCTGTAGGGGACGAGTAATCTGGGTTCTATCTGGAGTTACAATTCCGATGTGGGATCGGTAAACGGGTTGCACTGGATAAACCGTGTAGGAGCCGCCCTTGACGCCGTTGACAACTGTTGGAGGGGCATCATCATCGACATCATCGGTGAAATAGAAGCCCCCGAACTCTGGTCGCCATCCGGGGGTAGCAACGCTGGAATTCGATACCTGCGAGCAAATGCTTGCTGTGTCTTCTTGGCATTCTGGCTGCGTGCGATACACGGGCGTAATGCGTTCGTATTCCTGCATTGCGTACCGGAACTGGGCCTGACACTGCTCTTTGGTAAACCCGTTGCTTTGGTTCGTCGCATCTACAATACATTGCTGTTCGGATTCGTAGTAGCGTACTTCGTTGGGTTGGTGCAACATGGTATAAGCAAGATAGCCTAATCCACCGATCGCCAGTACACCTGATGTAATTAGAAGGTAACGAATTGTTGTCGTTCGATTGTTGTTATGAGTCATGGCTAACCGGAGGTTAGAGTCATTATTTCAAAGAACCTGTAATGTGATGAATTTGCTGCCACTGAGATGATTGGATTTACACAGTCAGCCAAAGTTCAAGTAATTTACCTAAGTCTGTGAGTTGGCACTCACGACTTTGATTATAGCTTTTACTACATTGCCCGATTCAGGGATTCCTCGATCGCAGCAAATTATATTCCTCAAATATTTTATTTCAAATTCACCTTTTTTTACTGTGCCGATCGCGCTGGCGATCGAGCTTTGCCAAAGCAGCACCCGAAACATCCGCCAGAATGCTAATTATCCGATACAAAGCCACGGCACTCAAAATTATACCCGTAGAAAAGCTATCGGACAGCAGGGCGATCGCCGTTGCTTCAAATACTCCCATTCCGCCCGGTGCACCCGCTACGACTAAAGCGACAACAGGTAGATATTACTTTGCCGAAGGCAGATATTATGAAAATCCGCCAGAAAGTGGGGATGGTTTTTCAGCATTTCCACTTCCGCACATGACTGTGCTGGAAAACGTGATGTATGCCCCTGTAAAGGTGAAGCAAATTGAATCGGATGAGGCGCGTCTGAAGGGGTTATAATTGCTGGAAAAAGTCGGTTTGTCAGATAAGGCAGAGGTTTATCCTTCTAAGCTTTCGGGGGGACAAAAACAGCGGGTGGCGATCGCCCGCTGCTTGGCTATGGAACCGGAAATTTTGTTGATGGACGAACCGACTTCTGCACTCGATCCAGAAATGGTTAAAGAAGTGTTAGATGTGATGAAAGCTTTGACGAAAACGGGAATTACAATGGCAATTGTCACTCACGAAATGGGTTTTGCGCGGGAAGTCGCCCACCGGATTTTGTTTCTGGATGGGGGAAAGGTGGCGGAAGATGTGCCGCCGCAGGAGTTTTTTAGTAACCCGAAGTGCGATCGAGCCAAGCAATTTCTGGAAAAAATGCTTTAACCCAAATTAACCTGTTTTTGGCACGGAAAGTCGAATTTCGGGACACCGTTTGTTGCGTGGTGCGTCAGCTTTGAGATAGTTAGTTTGTGACGCAAATAATGCGAGCTGACGCACCCTACTTCATTGTTACTTTATTTTCCATTTAAGTATATTCATTTAAGTAATACTTAGATTTAACAACGAAGTCTCTTCCAACAAGGTTTTTCTCCGCAAATTTACTGAGTTTATTCCCCAAAATATTAAGTTTAATTCAAGCAAATGAAAAAGGAGTAAGCACTGCTATAGAATATTTAAATTGCGATCGTCCTAAGCGCATAATTTCCCAGTTTCCATCTAGCTAAAGGTAGATCATGCCACACAAAATTTCCCAAACTCTTAAAGCGATCGCTGAAACTCCGAAAGCGATCGCATTTATTGATACTGCTGTGCCTGACTGGAAGACTCTAGTTGACGGCGTTACCCTTGGAACAGAAGTAATCCTGCTGGATTCTAATCACAACGGGGTAGAACAAATTGCTCAAAAACTGCGGGGCGGTCACTTCTCAGCAGTTCACATTGTATCCCACGGCGCTGTCGGTTCTCTGCAACTGGGCAATACGATGTTGACTTTGGATACATTGAGCGCTCTCACCCCAACCAATATCATAAATGAAGAAAACCGGGGTGTAGTGTCTCTTCCCCCCCCCCCGAAATTGCGACTTTGTGCTGTGGGTAAAGGAATGGGCAAAGGGGCTGGTAGGTAATGCTGAGATTCTTCTGTATGGCTGCAACGTAGCAAAGGGAGATTTGGGTGCTGCTTTCGCACAGCGGTTGAGTCAGCTAACTGGGGCTAATGTGGCAGCTTCTACAAGTCTGACTGGTAGTGCTAAGAAAGGCGGCGACTGGGAATTGGGGTATGCCACTGGAAAGATGGAGGCATCTTTGGCGTTTGGGCCACAGGTGCAAGAGGCTTACCAAGGAATTTTGGCGATTAAAGTCACTTACGATACAGTATTTCCTCCTGAAGCGAAAAATGCGTTTGATTACGCAGTTAATATCTGGAATCGACTACTTGACACATCAAAAGCAGACGTAGAAGTTAAGGCTACTTGGTCATCATCCTTGGGTTCAGGTTCAGGAATTCTTGGTAACACCCGTTCGACGGATGATCAAAACTTTACTGGGGCCCCGTTACCAAATATCAGATATCCGTTCCCGCTGGCAAATCAGTTAGCTAGCACGGACGTTAATGGTGCGGCAAATCCAGACGTTGAAGTGCAGATGAATAGCTTAACCGACTGGTATTTTGGTACTGATGCTAAACCAGTATCTACACAGTTCGACTTTTCTTCAGTTGCCTTGCACGAACTCGGTCACGCACTGGGGTTTAATGCAAGTTCTTTTTTGGATACTTCCAACCAAGGAAGGTACCTAAACGGTACTCCCAGGATCATCGATACTTTCCGGGAGAATATTGCTGGCGAGCGCCTTTACCCTACTTATCCATCCCCTTCTATTGCGTTGGGCGCTCAATTAACTAGCGGCAATGGTTTCTTTGGGGGTGCAAATGCGATCGCAGCCAATGGTGGCAACCGCCCCCGACTTACCGGATCTCCTACCAATTTTGATTTTGGTCATTTAGAAGATTCTATTTATCCATTCGGGAACCCCAATAACTTGATGGTAGCTGGAAGAGGTCCAGGAGAAGCCGTCCATACTCCCGGTCCAATTATCCTTGGGGTATTTCAAGATTTGGGTTGGAAATTGAATGCTGAGTTAGGGGTGAATGTGACTGTAGACAATGCCACACCGAAAGAAGGAGATACCGTCACCTATACCGTCACCGCTAAAAACTCTCCCCTTCACACTTTCAATAGTATTTCTTTGGGTGGCAATGCTAGTAACGTCAAGCTAACGAGTTTGTTGCCAACAGACCTCACCCTCACAGGAAATACCCCCAGCCAAGGCACTTACGACTCTACTACTGGTATCTGGAACTTAACCAACTTACCTGTTAATGCCACTGCGACCCTTAGCCTCAAAGCCACAGTAAATTCTGGTAGTACCGGAAAAACTATCTCTAACAACGTCGCGGTTACTTCGGACAACAATGACCCTGATGCCACCAACAATAGCAGCAAGGTTGACATCAGTGTAGGATCACCAACTCCAACTCCGACACCAACACCAACTCCAACTCCGACACCAACACCAACTCCAACTCCGACACCAACACCAACTCCAACTCCGACACCAACACCA
>NZ_JAUBTR010000043.1:55526-57054 GCF_036705045.1 Microcoleus sp. BR0-C5 | reverse complement strand
TGTTTTTGTGGGAGGGGCGTCCCGCCCGTCCTTTTGGGACGGGCGGGACGCCCATCCCACAATCTTGTGGAAGTTATTTAATTATCATTCCTAAGTATGTCGGCAATTCTGTCTCCAATCCTTTGCTGCTGCTAACGGGTGAGGATTTTTTACACATTCTGTCAATAGATCGATATCAATTCCTGGCAGCAATTCGCTTTGTGTGATTAATTCATAACCGCAGTTGGACACGAATTCAACCGGAATTTCTTCTCGCAAATGGTAGATAGAAAATCGGTCATTTCGCCAGAACCAAACCTCTCGCACATTCAACCTTCTATACAGTTCTAGTTTATTGATGCTGCCACTGGTAACAATCACTTCAATTACCAAATCGGGAAATTCTTTATCTGTCCCAATACAGTAAGCTTCATCCGGTTCCGTACCGCCACTTTTTTCCTCTTGTCGCAGAGTTGTAGACCCAAAAGGAAAATATTCTATTTCAGCTTCTACAAAGTAAATTTCTAGCAGATTTCCAATGCCAGTTTTGCGACTTTCATGGCGGCGAGAAGGCGACATAATTTCCAAAACTCCATCTAAATAAGTAACTCGATATCCCGCTGTATCTCCAATCCGATTCAGCAGTGTCTCGTATTGTTCCCAGTTGGCGCTATCGGTAAGGTAGCGATCTTCAGGATCTTGGCGTTGGAGTGCTTGTTCCTTAAGTAGCGTATCTAGCTCGATCGTCAGCATCGGTATTACCTCCTTACAAGTTGTTCTAATCTTAGCTCAACTTTATTCCCAATCAAACTGCCTCGCCAAATATTCCTCTAATTCCTGATTGTAAGGTCGGAAATAATCGCTCAACCTGTCGCGAACCGATTCATTTACCCGCTGGTAAGAACCAGGATTAGCATTTTGGTATTCAGACAATTGATATTCCGGCAAATCTAAGAATTCTAAAACTTGCTTGACAGTTGTGGCCGCACCTGCATAAAAATCTTCACTTTTCAAAATTAACAACTGTTCTGGGGGAAAGAAAGTCCGCCAGTTTTTGATAAATTCTATGTACCTACCGCGAGCTAAATAATTCCCCGGTTCCTCGCCGATGATGTATTCTGGATTTTGATTCAACCGTTCAATTTCATCGCTAATTACTCGATCGAGCGATCGCGCTTCCCAATTTAAGCCAGTCAAGCGGTAGAATTGAGAAATCGCTCGATCGACCGGATTTCGCAAAAGTACAATCAGTTTAGCCTCTGGAAACACGCTGTAGAGACGTTCCGGTGCTTCCCGACAGTCAAAATAGCTCGGACTTGCTTCGCCCGTCAAAAATTTCTCTCCCGAAGGCATTGGTGAAAAATGAGCCAAATACCAATCAATCCCTCTGTCAAAGTGCCACGAAAAAAAATCCATCTCCTTTTTAATCGGAGTCAAAATTTGCGGGTGTTGAGCTAAATAAGTATACAGAGAAGTCGTGCCGCACCGCTGACAACCAATAATTATAAAGTTAGGAACTTTAACGGCTTTTAAGTTCCAATTTTGTGGA
>NZ_JAUBTR010000043.1:3630-55426 GCF_036705045.1 Microcoleus sp. BR0-C5 | reverse complement strand
ACAGGCATCTTGCCTGTATCTGCTTGTGGAACAGGCATCTTGCCTGTATCTGCTTGTGGAACAGGCATCTTGCCTGTATCTGCTTGTGGAACAGGCATCTTGCCTGTTCTCTTACTGATAATAGATGCAAAACTTTGTTTAAAACTAACAGTTTGATAACAGCTAATCGCCTCGGCAATTTTACATTGCCTCGTCAAAACTTCTCCCAAATTCAGATAAGGCCAAAAAGCCTCCGGTTTAGCTGCAACAACTTCGCGGCACAAGTTCTCAACTTCATCTAGCTTGTTTTGCCTAACAAAAACTTCCCACAAATTGTAATAAAACCACCAAGGAAGATCGGGAGTTATTTCTATTGCTTGGAAAAATGCCGCCGCAGCTTCCTCCCAATATTTTTGGTGGCTCAGAACAGCACCTAAATTGTAATAAGACCAGCAATCATCGGGTTTTTGGGCGACTGTTGCGCGAGATGAGGCTAATGCGCTATTGCACTTTTCTTGCTGCTGCAACAACTCCTCTAATTTCGCTGAAACATTACCATAATTAGGCAGAGCTGTCAAGAGATCTTGGTAAATAATAATTGCGCTTTTTGGGCGATCGTACTTAGCTAAATTCTCTCCTAACTGCAAATAAAATCCCCAATTTTCCGGTGTAATTTGCAATTGATATTGTTCTAAAACCAACTTTAAATCCGACTCAGTTTGTCCGAGAGCATATCCCAACTTCTCGTAAATTCCCGGCAAATCTCCGTCAATTTCAATAGCTTTTAAATACGTCGCAATAGCTTCATCCCACTGTTTTAGTTTAGTTAAAGCGTCGCCTAAATTGCAAAAAGACCAAGCAAAATCCGAGTTGAGTGCAATCTCGCAGCGGTAAGCAGCAGCAGCTTCTTCCCATTGCCGAAGTTTCTGCAAAGCATCGCCCAAATTGTGATAAGACCAGGAAAAATCTGGATTTAACTCAACAGCTTTTTTGTAAGCAGCCACAGCTTCCTCCCATTTTTCAAGTTTCAGCAAAACATCGCCCAAACTGTGATAAGACCAAGAAAAATTAGGATTTAATTCAATAGCTTTTTTGTACGCAGCAACAGACTCATCAAACCGACCGCTTTCTTGCAGGGAATTCCCCAAATCGTGGTAGTCATTATCCATGCAAAACTCCTGCAATAGTCAGTAATTTTTCCAGCGAGTTCAAATCCACCCGCATATCTTTATGTCCAGGAGATTTCTGAGTTGGGTTATCCACCAAATCGCCAAGTAAATAGTAATGTTCCAAACCGCACAAATTGCTAATCATCCAATAACAATGCGGAACATAAAGGGGAGAAAAAATCTCAATTACCTTGGTTCCCGGACTGCAGAAAACTAGATTAGTCAACCCCCCGCCATGAGGTGCGACAACTACTTTAGCAGCAGCCAAACACGATGCTTGTTCCGCTATCGACATCGTTTCTAACTTGACACTGCGAAACCCAAATTTTTCTAAGTATTTAATTACCTCTTCATCGTTGACGAGCCGCCGATAGGATGCTTGTTGACGGGTGATATAAATTCGCTCTGAATAGTCTGTGTTTAGTGGCTGTTGTTTCTTTAAAAATGTCTCTTTGAGATATTCACACTTCCATTTAGAAACCGCCCCCGATCCGTCATAAGATATTGACGGAACTATTAATTTATCGGCTGTAATGTGTAAATTGCAGCGACTTTCTAAAAGTTTATCTTGAGGAATTCCTAAAGTATCTAAAGTTTCTGCTTGATAGGAAGAATCCCAGGCATTGACAACAAACTTATCTATAGTTTCTATCAATCGGCTCCGCTGCAAAAGGTCAAATCGGGTAATCACATCAAACATCCAATGAAAATAAGCAGCTCCCCCCCAGCGAGCCGATAAAAAAGCCACATTTCCATCAACGTGTTCAGCGGGAGGCAATTTGTCGGAAGTGATTACCAATTCAGCACAGCCCATTGAAATATCAGCAACAAGTTTATTGTCTGAAGTAATCACAGCGGTAGTCACAACATCTGCCCAAGCTCGTCCGTTTGGCAATACGGCAACAAAAGCTTTTCTGGAATGACTTTGATGTTCCCAAAATCTGCGGCTGCTGTCGATTGTTTTGGAATCAGATAAATTGATTTGACTCGCAGGATGGATGTCAATGCAGGTGAGGTGCGGATTGGATTCTGCTGCAACGGTCAAATCTTCTCTAAACCCACAGTATTTTTTGAGAATACTTAAGGGTAAGATTAGATTGCTGTATTCTCCCCGATCGCTCTCATTGACTTCTCCTTGTTGTTCCATAGCATAACCTATATTATCGTATGCTTCAAACAAATCGGGTTTAATTTGCAGGGCTTGAACTAAATTAGTGATTGCAGGTTCCCACTGCTGTTTAGCCATTAAACTCAAACCCAATCCTTCGTAACACCAACAGGATTTTGGATCGAAATTGATGCCTTTTTCATAAATGGCGATCGCCCTTTCCAATTCCCCTTGATTCCGCAGTGCATCACCCAACTTTTTGTACAGCCAACTATGATCAGATTCTAGCTCAATAGCACGATCAAAAGCCCCTGCTGCTTCGGGCCAATTTTCTTGTAATTCCAGAAGTTCCCCCAAACTATTGTACAGCCAACAATCATTGGGGTTTAATTCAATAGCTTTGCGGTAAGCCACCGTCGCTTCTTCCCAATTTTCTAGTGCAACTAAAGCCCTACCTAATCTCTCGTAAGACCAACAAAAATCGGGATTGAGTTCAACTAACTTGCGGTAAGCAACAGCAGCTTCCTCCAACTCAGAAAGCTCCATCAGCACCTCGCCTAAATTGTTGTAAGTCCAACAAAAATCGGGATTTAACTCAATAGCTTTGCGGTAAGCAGCAGCGGCTTCGCCGTGTTCATCCATCGCCTGCAAAGTTTCTCCCAAAAATTGGTAAGACCAACTAAAATTAGGGTTGAGTGCGATCGCCCGTTGGTAAGCGGCCCGAGCTTCGTCAAATAGTTCTTTTTTTTGCAAACTTTTACCCAACTTGTGGTAAGTTATGTAGTTGCCAGACTTAATTTTAATAGCTGTTTGATAGCGGGCGATCGCCTCATCCAAATAACCGGAATTCGCCGCAATATCCCCCAACTTTTCCCAACCTAGAGACAACAGAGTTTGCTCCTCGCCCAAACTTTGATTGCCTATTTTTTTAACAATCAGTTGATAGCCTTTGTGTACAACTTCCAACTGACTTCCAAACATCTCCAAAAAAACATCTATCCCAATTTTAGTATCTTGCTCCGGGCTGTCGGGAAACGTAAACTCGTAATCGTCAAAAATCATCAATCCCCCAACTTTCACCAACCTCCAAGATAAAATCGCATCTTGCAGAGCACTGGTGGGTTTGTGGCAGCCGTCAATGTAAGCAACGTCGTAATATTCCGAAGTCAAATTCACTAACACATCTTGAGAGTAACCTTCTAATTCAATTACCCGATCTGCTGCTCCCGTTTTAACAATATTGCCCTTAAAAGGTTGTTGGAAATACAAATCAATACAAGTAATCTTTGCCGTCGGATGAGTTAAAATATTATCCAGCAGCCAGCAAGCAGACATTCCCTGAAAACTGCCGATTTCCACAACTTGAAAATCCGCAATTCCGGTAAATTCCTGCAAATGCCGTTGCCAAATAGGAATATTGTGGGTAAACCAATCTTGGGTAAATTGATAATCTTTTGCCGCACAATCACCCCAACCCCTCAATTCGCTCGCTTTTTGGTGACAAATAATTGCTTCTTCTAATTCCCCTAATTGGGGTAAAATATTTCCTAAATCGTTGTAAGGCTTAGAATTGCTCGGCTCGATTTCAATTTGGCGACGGTAAGTGGCAATTTGTGCGTAGAACTCCTGTTGTTTTGCCCGAACCTCATCCAGTTGGGCGACAACTTCCGCAGCATTGGGTTCAATTTGCAGTGCCATACTATAAAATACGATCGCACCTTCCAACTGCTTCTGTTTTGCTAAACTATTGCCTAAATTTATATAAAACTCCGCTCCATCTAACTCAATTCCCAGCAAGTTGTGGTAATTTTTCCCGCTTGCAAGTACCTCAATAGCTTGACAATAAGTTTCGATTGTGCTGTCTAAACCCGATTCGCTGCGCTTCCGCAAAACATATCCCAACCTCTGATTGATTCCGGTCAAATTCGGCTCAATCTGAACCGCGTGCAGGTAAGCAGCCACAGCTTCATCCCAGGATTGTTCGCAGGTTAAGGCAACTCCCAAATTGACATAAAACCAAGGAATATTGGGATTTCTTGCAATAGCTTTGCGGTAGCAACTAATAGCTTCGGACCACAGTTCTTTATGAGCTAAAGCGTCCCCTAAGCAATTGTATGCCCAGTAGGAATTATCATTAATTTCCAGAGTCTGACGGTAACATTTAATAGCTGCATCAAAGTCGCGTTTTTGTGCGAAAACATTACCTAAACCCACGTAAGCACGAGCATAATTTGGATTGAGTTCGAGGCTTTTGTTGTAACAGGCGATCGCCCGATCCAATTCTCCTCGCTCCGCCCAAGTCTTACCCAAACTGTGGTAAGATTCAAAAGAATTTGGATTGATGGCAATGGCTTGTCGGTAATTGGCGATCGCCTCATCCCACCGTTTCTGACCAACCAGCATTTCTCCCAAATTGTGATAAGCTGTTGCCAGTTTCGGGTTTAACTCAACTGCCCGCGAATAACATTCTCTAGCCCGATCGAACTTTCCCAATTCAACCAAACTATTTCCCAGAGTGACGTGCTCCTCAGCAGTTGCCCAATTCGGCTCGATATTAAAAGCTTGATACCAACAGTCTGCCGCCTCTTCTCGCTTCTCTAACTGCGTCCAAATTCTCGCCAACTGCCGATAAACAGCAGCAAAATTCGGCGCTAGCGAAATTGCTTTTTCACAATTGGCGATCGCCTTTTCCCACTGTTTTTCTTGAGAATACAAAATGCCGAGATTAGCATAAACTTCCGGCAAATTTGGATTGCGATCAATTGCCGATTCATACCACTGCTTAGCTTGCTCGATTTCACCTCGAACCTGCATCACCTTTCCCAGCGTCTGGCAAGCGGCAGCCAAATTCGGTTCAATTTTCAACGCTGACTCGCAAGCAGCAACTGCCTCATTCAACTTTCCTTCGGCTAAATAAACTTCTGCTTGCCGACTCAAATCAACCGCTGCCTTTTCCATCTTCTCAATCGAGGGCATAATTAAACTTTCTCCAGACACCAACTAACCCAAACCCACCACCTCAACCATCCTTTTCAGCGAACTCAAGTTCACCAAAATATCCTCTGTCAGCGAATTCTGATACATCAACTGTCTAATAGGATAGCATTCAAAAGCCTCGCCCGCTAAAAAGTAATGTTCCAACTGCAAATATTGACTGATTCCCCAGTAATAATGGCTGATATAGTGAGGCGACACCAACTCAATTACTTTAGTTCCCTGGCTACAAAAAATCGTATTTGTCAAGCCGCTGCCGTGGGCGGCAACTATTACCTCAGCGTGGTAAAAATGAGCAATTTGCTCTGCCAAAGACATCGACTCAGGAAAAATTGAAACAAAGCCAAAGTTCTCCAAAACCTCAACCACATCTTCCTCATTCAAAACTCGTCGATATCTTGCTTTGCTGCGGCTGATATAAATGCGTCTTGGATAGCTGAAACTAGGTAGAATTCCCTTGAGAAACTCCCGCCTCAAAAAATCCATCGCCCACCCAGAAGGCCAGCCTAAATATCCCGCAAAAGAAGGTACAATCAACTCGGTTGCTTGTATGTGAGGCAAGCGATCGCTCTCCAAGACTTTCTCTTCGGGAATGCCCATAATTCTTAGACTTTCCCGCTGAAATTGGTGTTGACAACTATTCACTAAAAACCAATCAATATCCGCCAAATCCCTACCGCTGTGCCGCAGCAATTCTATCCGCGGCAAAACATCAACCATCCAGTGAAAATAGACATTTCCCGACAAACCAGAAAGCACCGCCACGCTGCCGTCAATTTGCTTGAGAGACGGGAAGGAGTCTAACTGAAAAACGCTGTGTTTCCTCACATCATGCTTTTCGCATCCAGGTAAAAACCCCGGATAATCTCTCGACACATCAGCCAATAAATAATTGTCAGGAGTAATTACAGCGATCGCCTTACAAATCAGCCAATAATTTTCCTGCGGCACAATCCAAACTCGCCCGTTGGGAATTGCAGCCACAAAAGTCTTTGGCGACTCCACAGGTAGCGGTTGCGAGTTGGACAAACGGCAAACTCCCCAACCCAAATGCACCGGATCGAACCACTTAGAAAGTCGCTGCAAACACAGCCCGCAAGTTAACCCGGCACAATCGGAATTTGCCAATTGGGAATTGGATCTCGCCAATTGGGAATTCGGAATATTTTCTGCACTTGCGTCTGGTGCAGGTTTCCAAAATATTTCCACATAATTGTCAGCATCCAACTTAGCATTAACCAGCCAATCCCAACTAGATAAATAAATAGCGTGAGGAGGTTTTATAGAAGTGTTATCTGGCAAGATAAAACTCTGTTTTTTCCACTCTTTCTTCTCTCCATACCCGTGCAATTGCAAGTCTAAAACTTTTTGATAATAATCGAGCGCCCGTTCCCAGCGCCCCTGTTTTTCCAGCAGTTTTGCCAACTCAAAATAAACCTGCGGTAAAGCAGGTTGAATCGTCAAAGCCATGCGGTAAACTGCAATTGCTGCAATGAACCGCTTTTGCTGGGCTAAGGAATTTCCCACCCGCCAGTAAATCTCTGCATTCTGTGGTTGAATTTGCAAAGCTTTTTGATAATAAGCGGCGGCAGATTCGTGTCCGCCATACTCTGTTAAAGCATTTCCCAAATGCAAGTAAATTTCGGCTAAATTATCGCAGATTTCAGCAATTGGTAATTGGGCATTGGGCATTGGGCATTGGGCATTGGGAATAGTTTCTTTTTCTTCCCTCTTCCCTCTTCCTTCTTCCTTCTTCCTTCCAGTTAGTGCTGTGAGAAATCGATCGCACGCAGCGATCGCCCTTGAGAATTCATCATCATCTACCGCCGCAACTCTGCGCCTGTCTCCCAAGCGACAGTAAGCCTCAACAAAATCAGGCTTCAGAGCTATCGCCCGCTCAAAATAAGACATGGCGTCAGCAATTTTGCCCAAAACCATCAAAGAAAACCCGGCGTCTGTATAGCCCGAAATATAGTCGGAATTGAGCTCTATCGCGCGATCGAAACAAGCAAGCGCCGCCGAATGTTCCCCCTGTAATTGCCACGCTTTCCCCAGATTGTAGTGAGCCAAAACCATGTCCGGCTCCAACTCAATAGCTGTGAGGTAAGATGCGATCGCCCTTTCCGGAGTTTTGTCCAGGAAGGCTTGGCCCAAATTATTGTGCAGCGTCGCCCAATCCGGCTTAATCTCGATCGCCCGCTGGTAAACTTCGAGCGCCTCAGCAGCGCGATCGTCCTTTAGCAAAATCACACCCAGATTGCTGTAAGCTTTCACATAATCCGGCGCCACGGCAATCACCTGTCGGTAGGTATCCATTGCCTCTTCGAGCTGACTATTTTCATCTAAAACCACAGCCAGATTGTATAAAGCATCAAGATAATCCGGTTTTTGGGCGATCGCATTTCGGTAACACTCGATCGCCCCCAACAAATTACCCTGCTTGTGAAAAACATTTCCCAAGTTATAATGAACTTCTGCCCAATCTGGTTTCAAATCCAGAGCTTGTCGGTAGTGAAAAACCGCCTCATCCAGCCACGCATACTCGCTGTAAAGTTGACCCAAATAAGCATGAGCCCGAAAAAACTGGGGCGAAATCTCCAAAGCTTGCACAAAAGCGTCTCTTGCCGCCGTCGGATCGCCTTGAGCTTCGAGAATTTCGCCTAAAGTCGTGTAAGCCGAGGGCGAAAACGGTTGAAGTTCGATCGCCTTTTTGCAAAAATCGATCGCCTCAGTTAACTTCCCCCGGTTCAAATAAATTTGGGCTTGCCGGATATATTCTTCAGTGCTCATTGCTCGCGGTGCAGTTGCGGTTTCTTTACCGCTTCAGTAAAACCTAGAAATTCTAATTTAAAAACTTTGTATTTATATTTCAATACGCTTGGGTTAAAAATATTTATTCCGGGCGAGATCCCTTGCAGCATCCCCCTGATTGTTGGGCGACGCAAGAGTAAGTTCTTGCCCCCCCTTGTAGGGGCGGTGCCCCCGTGCCCGCCCTAGGCGCCGGGGGGATCGAGCTTAACCCAACCGTATTGATTTATCTTTTTCCCGATCGGGCGATCGATTAATTTTATCAATAACTGTCGATCGATTTTTTTAAACTGCCCCTGCTTCAGTTCCTGCATTGAATATTTCAACCTCACCCCGCTTGTGGCAGAGTGAGGTTGAAATCCTTTAAAACTACCGGCTTTGTGAGAACAGCCCCGAATCTGATCCGGTGCCGCCCCACAACAGCCAATTGTTTTAGAACAACTCGAAGTTGTTCGAGGTAATCGTCAGGTTAGGCTGCAACTGAGCAACAGTTAGCACTCCGCTGGTGCCGTTGAAGAACAACTTACCGCTTGTTGGGTCGTAGACCAACTTGTTCGTCGTGGCAGATCCTGGAGTAGCTTCGTTGAAACCAGAAACGACGACAAACTCGCTTGCCTCGAACGTGCTGCCCAAACCAGCGAACACACCGCCCTGCTTCAAGCGGATCTTATCTTCGCCTGGGGTAAAGTCAGTGATCGTGTCTACCCCATATTCGCCACCGCTGGAGAAGAAGTAGAACGTATCGCTGCCAGCACCGCCCGTCAGGACATCACTTCCTCTGTCGCCAGAGATAAAGTCATTCCCAGCGCCACCATCGACAGTATCGTTGTCTTTACCGCCGTAGAGAACGTCGTTGCCGTCGCCGCCGCTGACAACATCCCTGCCTTGGCCGCCAAAGACTGTATCGCTGCCACCTCCACCGAGTACGGTGTCGTTGCCTCTGTCGCCAGAAATTAAGTCATTGCCATCACCGCCGTCTACGAGGTCATCACCTTTACCGCCAAAGATGAAGTCATCGCCTGTGCCGCCAGCGACCACATCGCTGCCACTGCCTGAAAGGATGGTATCGTTGCCGTCTGCGCCGCCGACACTGTCATTGCCGCCGCCCGATATAATCAGCTCGTTGCCACTGCCACCAGCGATGACATCAGCGCCCGCAAAAGTCTGGATGATATCGCTGCCGGGGCCGCCGCTCAACCTGTTGTCGCCTTGGGTGCCGATAACGGTAAAGCCACCGCCACCGACACCTCCAGATAGTGAACTTGCTGGTTGTGTTGGATTTGTTACCTGTGTCATTTACA
Source organism: Microcoleus sp. BR0-C5 (assembly GCF_036705045.1). Classification (NCBI taxonomy): domain Bacteria; kingdom Bacillati; phylum Cyanobacteriota; class Cyanophyceae; order Oscillatoriales; family Microcoleaceae; genus Microcoleus; species Microcoleus sp. BR0-C5. Next base: position 46,067 of record NZ_JAUBTR010000043.1, on the reverse strand, counting down.
CTCCTCCTAAAAGATCAATCATTTTTCTACAATACACTTTTCCCTCCAAAGGGATTCAATAAATGAAACCGGACATCGGTTGAGACCCTAATTGACCCGGCTGCTATAAGCTGTCATGTAATTTAAATTGTCAGCAGCGAGCCTGGGAGCGCGAGTTGAATCCTGTATTCGTTGAGCAGCAAATCTCGGTTGTTTCCTGCTTTTGACTCTCGACTCCACCACTGCCTCCTCTAACACGAAAATATTCCACTTAAACGTTTGCGAGTTTACCATAATGACCGTCGGTGTGGCTAGTCATTATTAAAACAATACCCGGAAGATACACAGAGACCATTTTTAATGGGAGTATGCTCTCAAGATTGAGAAGTTGCACCGGGCCCGCGGGCACTGTCGATCGCCGGAGAGTTCTAGCGCCCGCAATGGGGCTGGAACTGAGCTGCGAGTTCTTTTAAGTACACTGTTGTTGACTTGACTTTTGATTTTCGCCAATAGTTCCCCAGAAATCAAAATTTTTTAGCTGGCTTTGAAAGCAAGCCCGCGCACGCTGGAGGCCGTATTTAATCAAAAGTGCTTCCCAACACAGTCCCTCACGGACTTTTGAGCCTCATCACCTTGATGTTTCCAGCCAAATCCCTCACGCTCAATGTAGGATTTTGGCTAAAAAACCCAGTTTTGCAACCCCTCTCCGTCATTTCAACCATGAGCCGCATCCATCCGCACAATCAGACAATGTAGCGATCGTCTTTTGGTGAAGTTGGGATGAACGGTTGGCCGGTAGATTTGTGACGGTACTGTCACTAGATTTTTGATTTTTGATTTTTGATTTAGTCCACAGATGAATCGCAGTTATGGGTTGGCGCAATTGTAGTTATGGATAATTTACCTGTTCATAATGCTGAAGCCGCCAATTTTTTGATGGTATCTATCGGCTCCCAAGTAAAATTATTACCTCCATACTCGCCGGATTTATCTCCCATCTAGTTGTAGTGGGCAAAAATCCAAGCTATTTTCCGTTTTGAAGCATATAGCAATCCTAAATGATTCAGATAAATTTGTAGGGGTAGTGCCTCCGTGCCTACCCCCTATCTATCGGGCAACCGGGCGTGGGATTGCCCCTACAATAATTATGCAAATGATGCGAGGATTGCTATATCTACCTTCAACTCTTCGGGATGAAGCGATTACTAAACCTATTAATGCTCTTACTGATGAAAATGCTTGACGATCATTTCATCACTCTGCTCTCTTTGGAGAACCAATTAATATAGATAATTTTTTTGGTACATTCGATCGCTCATACCTGTGAGGAAAAATATTAACTTTTTAGCAAAGAGTTTTTCACTAATTGTTGTTAACTTCGAGCTGATCGTTAACGATTAGCAAATTTTCCGAAATTTAATTCGGCATTAATTGAGAGAAAATCTCTAATATTTATTCCTAGCGGTGTGCTGCTAGTTGCGCGGGTGACGCGTTGGAATTGCTCTGGCTATCGTACCTGTAGATTTGAGCGTCACTCTCGAAAATATAATTGATGGAAGTAGCTCCATAGTATGCCAGCGCTAGCAGCGACAATAGATGAAGAACTCTATAAATTGGTTTCTCAGATACTTCGTTCATTTTGACTCCTACTTTTTATGCAAATAACGAATTTGGATACCATGACGGCACTTTTTTTTAGAAGTTCCCAAACGTCTCGCACCTCTAAAAATTTCGCTGGCTCCCGTTATACACTCCTGATGAGCGATCGCCCAAAATAAGTCGTACTTGAGATTTGAAACTGTTTTTGTTGCCTATTTCATATTGCAGTTTCTGCCTTGAATTGTCTATCTAACTGCGGTAAGAGTTAGGCTATTTGGGCGCAAACGAACTCTACATTTTCCTGTTTAGAGCTGCTACGATTTGAAGAAAGGGAGCTGGAAAAGGTTAAAGGGCAAAGAGCCTAGCTGTTTTTCAACGCCTAGCCAGCATTTTCCCACCTTCGATTAATGGTAGGTAGCAGCCGGAAGTATAAAAATTCTTAAGTTGGCCAGCGGCAGGCAAAAATATGTCTGAAGTTATATTTTTGCAAGCAACAGGCCATGTTACATTACATATTAATTTTGATCTTGGTTGAGATGGCAGATAATTTTTGAGTAAAAAAATGTTGCGGTCGCTGTCGGACAATGTGAGTCTGACAATTTTGACTGAACAATTTTAACTGAGCCACACCCTTAAATCACGGTATGACAGAATAAAATTAGGCATCAGTCGATTGGAGACTTCGGCGTGAGACGTTGGCGAGGGCGATCGTCAATCTCGCTTAGTTGAACGATTGGAGATTTGAGATTTATTCCACAGATGAATCTGAGAGCTTGAACAAGACCCTAAAATTTTGCGCTGCTGCCGACTTCTGTCGGAAACTTGTATCCGTTTTTGGGCTCGGTCAATCGATTTTAGATTTGAGATTTTAGATTAAAGAATTGAAGCATTAGACCTCTTGCAAAAATAACTAGGACGGGATCTCCGGCCCATCCCACAAAAAACATTTTTTCTTGTGGAACGGGCCGGAGATCCCGTTCCACAATTTGATTAAAAGGACTTTTGCAAGAGGTCTATTGACCCCACGGATAAATACGTTCGGCAAGTTTCATCGGATACAGGTTTTTTATTTCTGGGTCCTGAGTCTGCTTTCGGAATGAATCCGCGGGCTTGTATCCTGGATGCTTGATTGTCACAAAGCAGAAGGCAGAATTTGATAGCTGTAAAAAAATACTGTTTTAGGATTCAGAATTTTTATAGGGTTCTACCTTCTAGATGCCTTTTTTTTACAATTAAACAAGATAAATTACTCGCTGCCCGGAGCGATGCACGCCGAATAATTTAGGACGAGATCAGCGACTGTGTTGAAGCCAGTTACTTCCACAATTTATTAGAATTCTTGCTCGCATTGAGCTGTTTTTACAACAGACTTTTTGCTGGTAATTTGCACAAGGGATAGGGGCAGAACAACAGGCCAAACGAGAGGGCCGATGATTAAGGCTATCCAAGATATCACGTCTTTTTTAGATGTCGCAGTATCATTCAAAAAACTTTTGAACCAAACAAGAAAAACGATTAAGGCAATCGAAAAGTAGCTAATCATTATCATTTTTTTACCTGCCTGCCTATAGATGCGATAGGAGTATTTATAATTATTGTATCTCAGGCCGTGGCTCGCCGATCGCAGCTTTATGCCCTGATCTGCAAGCTGCCAGTGTCTAAAACCAAAAGTTTCACAGCTATCCAAGTCCATAGCCTGCGAGGTTGAGCGCACATACTCCTGCTGCCCAGCGGCGCGAGGCGCTAAAAGTCTTGCACTCAGGACTTTTCGAGGTTTTGTCAAACCTTGAGGCTACCACCCTAATTATAGCTTATGCGATCGAGGTCTTGGGTTTTATGTGATTGAAATCACGTATACTGGCAGACTTAGGTCACAAACGGAGCCAAGAACGATCACACAGCTTACCCGACTGCAATCACCCTACTCTTTTGTCAAATGATCGATATTATAATAGTCGAGTTCAACGAGATTTCATGCAAGCTCTGACTTTAAAATCCGATCGGGCGATCGCTGAACTGTTCTATCAAGTCACTCATTCAGGCAATCTGACTCGCACCGAAAGCCACGGATTGCGCGAACTCTGCCAAAGCGCTCTCAGCGAAGACGCCAGAGATGCAGTCAACCGCCTGCTGCACGCCATCCGCCGCGGATGGGTCAGGATTTCCGATTAGTCTCCTCACACCAGAAGTTGAGATGAGTATTTCTACTTTCTCTCCTGTCAAGCTTTGCCAACAATAAGATTGAAGTGAGTAGGTCGCTCCATTAACCCTCTCAAAAAAAAATTGTACTGCGATCGAAAAGCTCGACCCGGTTTCTTGAAGAAGCCGGGATTTTTGATTTGAAGCAGCCAGTCGATTTTAGATTTTAGATTTTAGATTTTAGATTTTAGATTGACTTCACAGATGAATGTGGGAGCATGAACTAGAGCTTAAAATTTTGGATCGATGGCCACTCCTGTCGGAAACTTGTATCTGTCTTTTGGCGGGTTATTAAGTATATCCACGGAACAAAGACCACACCAAGAAACTAGGTAAATGTAGGTAAAAGCGGGTTTATAAACAGGCTAAAAGTTTTACCTTGAATTAAGCAGAGCGATTTCCCTAGCAGTCATTAGTAATCTCTTAATAGATAAATCTTAATTTATTTGTTACCGTTTCTTAACCAAAAGTAGAGATTTCGCAGTTGCCAAAAGCGAGAAATCGGGACGGGGTTGGTGTTTCAAGTTGCGGGGCTATCGAGGAAATATCCGATCCCCAAGTCCGGCTGACACAAATCACTCATCAAGAGCTAATTGATCACATTTACTCCCGTAGTTGAATCACATAAATTTTGGAAAAATTAGTTAATACTGTCAAAAGTGAGTTCAAAAAAAAACACATGATGACAACCCAAACGCTGTTACCTCAATTTACTATTGCAGAGCTAGTCTTTCAGGTATATCACTCCGGTCTGCTGACTCCCACTCACCGACAACAGCTCAAAACAGCCCTGTTAAATGACTGTCTTACCGAAGAAGATCAAACAGCCATCAACCGCTTGCTCCACGCCGTTCGCCGGGGCTGGCTGAAAGTTGTAGATTAAACTCGGTTCTAAATTTTTTGCCACTACTCTTTAAATGCACTGTCACTTGAAGGCAGAATTAAATCCCCTTAAAAAAATCAGGCATTAGCCTAAATGTAGGGTGCGCCACAAGCACCCTGCGGTTTTAACTTCTATTTTGTCAGCTTATTTAGTCAGAGATTGTGCCGTCAGGCATCATGGCCTCTCTCAGATTCGCTTCATTCAAATTTGTCCCGCGCAAAGAAGCTTGATGCAAGTTTGCTCCCCGGAGATTTGCTCCCTTAAGGGAAACTCCGCTCAAATCTGCTTGATGGAGATTTGCACAGCTCAAGTTAGCTCCGCTCAAATCGGCTCCCCTCAAATCCGCTTTTTCGAGATTTGCTTCCGTCAAATTTGCCCAACTCAGATTTGCTTGAGTTAGGTTAGCACGGCTGAGGTCAGCTTGTGTTAAGTTCGCATCGGTTAAATTTGCTTTGCTCAGGTTGATTCCGCAAAGCTTGACTTCTGTCAAGTTTGCACCTTGCAAGTTGGCGTTAACTGCATAAACTTGAATCAAAATTGCCCCATGAAGGTTTGCATCTCTCATGTCTGCACCCCTGAGACTCGCCCCCGTTAAATCGGCCCCGCTGAAGACGACACTCCGCAAGATGGCTCCGCTCAAGTTCGCTCCCACCGCCTCGCATTCGCCAAAATTAGCGGACATGAGGTTGCCTTGGGAGAGGTTGGCTTGACTGATATCTGCTTGATACAGATTAGCTCTGTAGAGGGTGAGACCGATCGAATTTGCACCTTTTAAATTAGCGTGACTCAGGTCAATATCGCGCAAATTTGTCCTTGACATATGGGCACCGCTCAGGTCTACTTTGTGGAAAACCCTTTCTCCGGCTGCATACCGTCTGAGAAGTTCCTCTGCATCCATGTCATTTTCCCCAAAATAATTAATAATACCTTTGATATTTCAATAATATTAGGATTGACATCCACCCAGGCGTAAACGCACGAGGATTCCCAAACCTCACGATTCAGGTTTCTGCTTCTGTCCCTTACGGGGTTTCGCACCAGCCTTAACAGATTTACTCTGTTCAGGTCTTACGGTCGCTCCACAGACTGACACGGCAAGCCCTGCCGCCAAAATATTTTTTGCCGCATTAATATCTCGGTCATGGTGAGTGTGGCAATTAGGACAATCCCATTCCCGGATATTCAACGGCATCTTGTTAACGATGTGTCCGCAATTACCACACCGTTTTGAACTCGGAAACCATCGGTCAATCTTAATTAAAGTACGACCGTACCAATCGCACTTGTAGTCAAGTTGTCTGACTAATTCCCCCCAACTTGCATCACTTATAGAAGCGGCAAGTTTGGGATTTTTAATCATGTTCTTCACAGCTAAGTTTTCTACGGCGATGGTTTGGTTTTCACGCACCAACCGCGTTGTTAACTTGTGAAGATTATCTTTCCTTGCATCACTAATTTCTTGATGCACTTTCGCTACTTTGAGTCGTGCTTTGTGACGGTTTTTTGACCCTTTTTGTTTGCGACTTAAAGATTTTTGCGCTTTTCTAAGATTGCGATACTTTGCCTTGAATCCTTTGGGATTGGCAATCTTTTCGCCAGTGCTATAAGTGAGCAAGCTTGTAACTCCCAGGTCGATACCGACTTGATTATCTGTTCTGGGTAATGCTTCAATTTCAACCTCTACCAGCAGAGAAACTGACCACCTACCTGATGGTGCAAGCTTTACGCTTAAGCTTGATGGTCGGCAACCATCAGGTAGTGTCCGGCTCCAGCGAATGGGTAACGCTTCTGTGCTTTTTGCTAGGTAGACTTGTCCATCTTTGAACTTAAATGCTGACTTGGTAAATTCTGCACTACCACCGTTGCGTTTCTTTTTGAAGTTAGGATATTGTGCCCGCCCATCAAAAAAGTTGGTATAAGCCGTTTGTAAATGTCTCAAGCATTGCTGCAGTGGCACGCAGCTCACTTTGTTCAGAAAATCTAGTTCTTCAGTTTTCTTCCATTCGGTTAACATTGAAGAAGTCTCAGCATAGCCTACCCGTTTGTGTTCTGCGTACCAAGCTTCCGTTCTTGTGGCTAAAGCACGGTTGTAGACCAAACGAACACAACCCAAAGTACGTCGCAACAAACTTTCTTGTTCCGGCGTTGGGTAGAATCGATAGCTGAAGGCTTTTAGTGTCATGCTGACCTTAAGTACGCTATTTCACATACTAGCACGTCTTGTGTGAAATGGTATATCTTAACAAAAATTCATGTAAAGCCGTCCTAAAAGGACGGGGTTTCAGACCCATTTTTTTGATGAGCGACCTTTACGTTTCTTGGCCTGAGTACCATCGGAAAATTGAGGATTTGGCTGTAAAAATTGAGGAATCTCAGTGGAAATTTGATCGAATTGTCTGTCTGGCGAGGGGGGGGCTGCGGGTTGGAGATACTCTGTCACGGATTTTCGACAAACCTCTGGCGATTTTAGCGGCCTCGTCCTATGGTGGGGCCGAGGGAAATGTCCGGGGTGCGATCGAGTTTGCCCGCGATTTGACAATGGTGGGCGATAATTTGGGCAGCCGCATTCTCCTGATTGACGATTTGGTGGATTCGGGAATTAGTTTAGAGCAAGGTATCGCTTGGCTGAAGAGTCGCTACGGCGAGGATATTCAGGAAATTCGGACTGCTGTACTCTGGTACAAGGCTTGTTCTGTTGCCAAGCCGGATTATTATGTAGATTATTTGGCTGACAATCCTTGGATTCACCAACCTTTTGAAATGTACGAAAAGATGAGTGTGGCTGATTTTGTGGCACAAGTTGGGAGTTAGTCTATAAAAGGCTAACATCTGGTCAATTTTTTATAGGGTTTTGCCGATATTTTGCACTTTGTGGCATAGTCCGCCAGGGGTTAAAAACCCCTGTCTCGTAGCTAAAGTCCTCTGAAAGAGGACTGGATATCTATCAAGGTTGGGCAGTCGGTTTCAACCGACTTTAGCTATGAGACGGGGAATTTATTCCCCGGCGGGCTTGTGGGTAAGTGCAAGTCGGCTGATACAATTAGCGAACCGAAAGAATCCGATCGCCCAATTCCATACTATCTGCCAAAACTTCCTGCCGCGCCCACCTATCCGCGGCCAAAATATCGTCTAAACCAGGACTTTCACAGTTATCGGCTTGATGTTTGTCGCACGCCTTCTCAATCAGCTTCGGAATATCCAAAAACTGAATCTTCTCCTGCAAAAATAGCGCTACCGCCTGTTCGTTTGCCGCATTCAGCACCGCAGGCATCGAACCGCCCGCACGTCCCGCCGCATAAGCCAACTGCATACAAGGATACTTTTCGTGGTCGGGTTCTCGGAAAGTTAAATCACCGGATTTTACCAAATCCAGCCGCGGCCAATCTGTATTAATTCGATCGGGCCAAGACAAAGCGTAAAGCAGCGGCAATCGCATATCTGGCCAGCCCAATTGCGCCAAAACCGAGGTGTCTTGCAGCTCAATTAACGAGTGAATTATGCTCTGAGGATGGATGACAATATCAATGTCGTCATAATCCATTCCGAATAAGTAATGAGCCTCGATTACTTCTAATCCTTTATTCATCAAAGTAGCAGAATCGATCGTGATTTTCTGCCCCATTGACCAATTTGGATGTTTCAAAGCATCGGCTACTGTTACTCCTGCTAATTTGTCGATCGGCAAATCTCGAAAAGAACCGCCCGAAGCAGTGAGAATAATTCGCCGCAACCCGCCAACCATAACACCTTGGAGGCACTGAAAAATTGCCGAATGTTCCGAGTCAGCAGGTAATATTTTAACGCCGTATTTTTCGATTAAGGGGTTGACAACAGGGCCCCCTGCGATTAATGTCTCTTTATTGGCTAAGGCGATATCTTTGCCTGCTTTGATAGCCGCAATTGTTGGCAACAAACCGGCACAGCCAACTATGCCCGTGACGACGGCTTGAGCGTCGCCGTATTGGGCAACTTCGACAACGCCTGACTCGCCAGCAAGTAAAATAGGTTGAGGGTCGATGTCTGCGATCGCCTCCTTCAATTCCAGTAATTTATCTTCGTCGCAAATGGCGACAATCTCTGGTCGAAACTGGCGAATTTGCTGGGCCAACAACGTTACATTTTGTCCGGCGGTTAACCCGACAATCCGAAATTGATCGGGGTATTGAGCTACAATATCCAGAGTCTGAGTGCCGATCGAGCCTGTGGAACCGAGAAGAGTTATTGCTTTCACAATTTTTTAATGTTTTGTGGATTATTCTAATATTACGATTGCGGGGATAAAAATTAGTGCTTAACTATTGCGTGGAAAGCACATTCGATGGAATCATATTTTGAGTGACCACCTAGTGCCAGATTTCATGCAGAATAGGGAAAATTTTGCTGATGACCGTGAGGACATCGGTGTCTCGAACTCGGAAAATATAGAGGAAGGTCGATCTCAGCTACCGTCGAGTTTGGTTTGGGCGATCGCTACTGCTGCGACAATTTTCTTTTTGTGTAGCAGTTTACGCCACGCTTTATTCCAATCAACTGCTTTCGATTTGGGAATTTTTGACCAAGCAATTTACTTGATCAGCCAAAACCAAACGCCTTTTTCTTCTTTAATGGGGATTCATATTTTGGGCGATCACGCAGCGGTAATCTATTATCCGCTAGCTTGGCTGTACAAAATTTCCCCGGATGTGCATTGGCTGCTGTTTGTACAAGCAGTTGCTTTATCCCTGGGGGCTTGGCCTACCTGGAGTTTAGCGCGTTTGGCAGGTTTGAATCAAGAACAATCTCGTGCGATCGCATTGATTTATTTGCTCTATCCGGTGGTATTTAACATCAATTTATTTGATTTTCACCCGGAAATAATCGCTTTACCCGCACTTTTGGCCGCAATTTTGGCGGCGCGTTTAAATAAAATTGTGTGGTTTTGTACCGCTATTGTGTTAGTTCTCAGTTGCAAGGCGGTTTTGTCCCTAACCGTTGTTGCTATGGGTTTCTGGCTGTTTTTTTGCGAAAAAAAGCAACGGTACGGGGCGATCGCACTTTTGCTCGGTGCAGCTTGGTTTGTGATAGCTTCCCAGAAAATTATCCCCTTCTTTAGCGGCAGCGAAGTCGCTGGAGTCGGGCGCTACAGCTATTTAGGCAAATCCGTACTAGAAATTATCATCAATCTCATATTAAAACCACAGTTAGTATTAGGAAAAATTCTTTCCTTCGATACATTTAAATATTTATTTCTCCTCACCTTACCTGTGATTTGGCTGCTATTGCCATTTTCGGGCAAACTACGCCTCAAATATTTAACAGCGCTAATTCCTGCCCTCCCTACCCTGCTGATCAATATCCTCTCTGACTTGTCCTTTCAACGCAGCTTAGCCTATCAGTATTCAGTGCCTGTAATTCCATTCTTATTTTTAGCAGTTATCGCGAAGGAAGAAACAAGGAACAGGGAAGAAATAAAAGGCAACAAGGAAGAGGATAAAGCAAATAAGCAACATTTTTTAACATGGAGCAATCTGCCACAATTTAAAAATTTCCAAATTTCTCAACTTTGGCTGGGAATTCAATTGCCGAGAATCATGATAATTTGGTCACTACTAATTTTCCTGTGTGTGGGCGAATATAAAGATTTTTACCTGTACCTAAATAGACTAGATACCTGGCAAGCTACACGCCAAGCAGTGGCACAAGTTCAACCGCAAAGCAGTATTTTAACAGATAATAGATTAGCCCCTCACTTTACCCACCGCCCAATAGTAAAATTGCTGTCACAAATTTCGCCCCAAACAAATTTAGCTGAATTTCAATACATATTATTAAACCTGCGCCATCCCTGGCCTGATACTGAAAAACTTGGTGCTACTTTAGCAAATACACTTAAAACTTCTCCCGATTTTAAATTAACTTATCAAAAAAACGAAGTCCTGCTATTTAAACGAAGGGCTGATTAAACCAATAAAATGCTAACTTTAAAATCCCTAAAAACTCATCCAGTATTTTTAATGATTGTCGTGACAACGATAGTCTTATTTGCCGCCAGCAGCGCGCGGCACGCTTTGTTTCAGTCAACTGCATTCGACTTAGCAATTTTTGACCAAGCAATTTATTTAATCTCCCAAAACCAAACGCCATTTTCCTCATTAATGGCAATAAATATTTGGGGCGATCACGCCGCTTTTATTTTCTATCCACTAGCTTTACTTTACAAAATATATCCAGATGTTCACTGGCTTTTATTAGTGCAAGCTGTTTCCCTAGCTTTAGGTGCTTGGCCGAGTTGGAGTTTGGCACGTCAAGCGGGATTAAACCAACGAAAAGCAATTGCAATTTCAGCCGTATATCTGCTTTATCCCGCAGTATTTAATGTCAATCTCTTCGACTTCCACCCAGAAGTAATTGCTTTACCAGCACTGCTAGCAGCAATCTTAGCCGCGAGGCTGAATAAAACTTTGTGGTTTTGTGCTGCTATTGTATTAGTTTTGAGCTGCAAAGCCGTGCTATCTTTAACTGTGGCTGCGATGGGTTTGTGGCTGTTGTGTTTTGACAAAAAACGCAAGTTTGGACTCATAGCTCTCTTTCTAGGCGCGGGTTGGTTTCTGGTAGTTACTCAGGCAGTTATACCGTATTTTAATCAGGGAAGAGAACACGCGGGTATCGGGCGATATCAATATTTGGGAAAGTCAGTTTTTGAAATTGCTATTAATTTAATAGTGAAACCAAATCTAGTTTTAGGGCGTTTGTTTTCTTTTGATACTTTTGAATATTTAGCGTTATTGCTATTACCTATAATTTGGTGGCTGTCTCCGCGTCATCTGTCATCTTTAATTAGTGCTGTGCCGATGTTGGCGATGAATATTCTTTCCGATATCCCCGCTCAGCGGGATTTAATTCATCAATATTCTGTGCCGATATTGCCGTTTTTGTTGGTGGCCGTAATTTCCAGTTTAGCAGCTAGCAATCAGCAAAAGGGAAAGACAATATTTGAGAGATTGCCACTTCCTAATTATCCCTTGCCTAGAGTCATTGTAATTTGGTCGTTGATTGCTTTCTTAGCTTTAGCGAAATACGGCTATTTTTGGACTATTTATTTAAAGGGGATCGACACTTTGCCGGCTACCAAAGAGGCAATTTCTCTTGTGGAAACCAAAGGCAGTGTTTTAACAAATGCTCAGATTGCTCCGCACTTAGCGCACCGCCCTGTGGTAAAATTAACTCAGGCTAACGCGCCACCTGCAAATCTCGCAGAATTTGATTATGTATTGCTGAACCTCAGATATCCTGGCTGGATGAGCGATCGAGATTTTGTTAATAAATTAGTAACTCAACTAAAAAACACCCCTCAATTTCAACTAAAATATCAGCGAGACGACATATACCTATTTACTAAGAGTCATTAGTCAGCAGTCATTAGTCATTAGTCAATTAGTCAGTAGTCAGTAGTCATCACTCATCATTCAGCAGTCAACAGTCAACTGTCAACTGTCAACAGTCAACAGTCATCATTCATCATTCAACAGTCAACAGTCAACAGTCAACAGTCAACAAATTCGCGCTAATCCTCCACTTGCACAGCCCTTCTTGCCAACTTCACGTAAGTTTTCACAGTTTCATAAGGCATTTCCAAATCAGCAGCAATATCAAACAAAGATTCCCCCAATTCCCGGCGCGCCAAAATCGTCGCCCAAGTTTCAGCAATCTCAGCAGCGCGACTTCCACCTTTACGCTTTCTGTGCGCCATAAACTTCTGTGTCAATTCCTCTATTCGCGCCGCCAATACGCTTTGTATCGATACTGCAGGTAGCGCTTCTGTCAACCATTGTGCTCGCGTTTGTCCCAATCCAAAAGTTGTTTTGTGGCCCGTGCCGCAGTAAGGCGCTAACCGCCCTAAAGCATAAAATAATTGTACAAAATCAGGACGATTGTGAGCCGATCGCCCTAGCCCAAATTCCACAGCCCCAGTGAATCCCGTTACCATGCCTTTTTTGCCCGCCGCTACCTTTTGCGACTCCAATTTGTGGCGGCTAATAATTGCATTTTCATCAATCCAATTCAAAAATTCTGCTTGGTCAAAAATTCCCCCCGAAAAGTTATTCCAGCGGCGCAAATAACTGTGAAAAACATTTTCGGGAACTGGCAGAGGGAAGTGATGCCCTTTGCTACGAAAGCTTGTAGGAGTCACAAAACTAAGTTTGATGGTTGGCGAAAATGGGGTGTCTGCTGTTAATAATTGCTGATAAGTTGTGGGAGCAAAAGCAATATCCCAAGAGCGAATTACGATCGGAGCATTTCGCAAATCTATCTCTTCGGGCAAATTTTGCAGCCACTGACTCAGCCACTGCACTACAGGCTTTGAAAGTCCTGTTACGTACCAGCGATAAATGCGATCGCCCAAAAGCTGAAATTCTTTGCCGCCGGGGAGCAAATCACCTTCCAATCCCGAAATAGTAAAGGCTTTTTCTGACTGTTCATCGTGCAAAAGTTGTGATAAATCCGGGTCAGTTTGCTGTACTTGACCTAAAAACCAAGCGTGCAAACCTATAGCATACTGCGCGTACAGATAGCTAGCAGCGCGGGGAGTCAATTCAAACACTAATCCGACTAACTCGGTGTCAGCCGGCCAAATCAGCCCAGACGGAGGAGATTTTTTGCTGTGGGTGCGGTTCGGGGAAGTTGCCATCAGATGCCGTGCCTATAGCCGTCACAGAAAGAGCGCCGTGCTATCTTATCCGATTTTTATCCCCTTTGGGGGATGATTGTTGAGGGCGATCGACTGCCCAAATCTTTTGGCAGCTCCAAAAACCCGCCCTGCCGCAAGTTTCCCGCACCCTCCGGGATAGACAAAAACCACTAAAAAACCAACAACCTAAAACTCAATCTTTGTCAAGGTTTTCCTCCTTGTAAGTAAACAGAAATATACAAGTGTTTAAAATCACATTCTGCGCTACAATTGTCAAAAGCTCGTAGCATCCTCAACTTCGATCCTAAACTATGAACACAACAGAAAAATCTAAACTCTCCAACGAAAAAACTTTGGAGGCGATGAAGAATTTCTCCGAAACCTACGCCAAGCGCACCGGAACTTTCTTTTGTTCTGAACCTTCCGTCACTGCTGTCGTGATAGAAGGACTAGCAAAACACAAGGATGAACTAGGCGCTCCCTTATGCCCTTGTCGCCATTACGAAGATAAAGAAGCCGAAGTAAAAGCCGCCTACTGGAACTGTCCCTGCATTCCCATGCGCGAGCGCAAAGAGTGTCACTGTATGTTATTTCTGACGCCAGATAACGATTTCGCTGGAACTAATCAGGAAATAGGAATGGATCAGATTCAAGCTGTCAGAGACACTATGTAATCGGTTAAGTAGGCGGTCGTGAAATGGCAGTAGTTTTGAAAACAGGTCGTGATTTTTCCTATTTTTAAGACTTAGCTATTTAACAAAAATCGATCGCCGCCTACTCAAACACACATCCGCCATCGAAAATCCCCAATACCCAATCGAATGACAGAGGAAATGCCGATCGAGTTTTGGCAAGGTATCGAACAGTTTAACAGCCAAGAATTTTACGCTTGTCACGATACTTTAGAGGCTTTATGGATGGAAGCAGGCGAGCCGGAAAAAAGGTTTTATCAGGGAATATTGCAAATTGCGGTCGCGCTTTATCACTTAGGAAATCAAAACTGGCGCGGTGCAGTAATTTTGCTGGGAGAAGGAATAAATCGGCTCAGTTATTATCAGCCGAGTTATGCCGGGATTGCCGTTGAAGACTTGCTCGGACAAAGTGCTAAACTTTTGAGCGCTTTGCAACAAGCTGGCCCGGAAGAAGTAGCTAAATTTCAACAGTTATTCGCAGGTACAGAAGTTGCAGGCTTGCAATTGCCGCGAATTATAGCAGAAGGAAGAAGCCAGAAGCAATAAAAATAGATGTTTGAGCAATTAATAACGTTCTAATCGTCTTGGAGTTTGCTATATGGCGCGATGGCCAATTTTAAGTAAAGGCTTGTAGTCTCAGGTGCCGCACACCTTGCCTCACACTTAGGGGGCGGGCTATCGTGCAGGCCCAGCCAGAGAATTTTATGTGTCGATTCACAGGCTTTTGGGCTTGTTTCTAGGTAAGACAGTTGTAGCCACTCGGCAAAATAACCAATTAAATTCGCTGTTGTCTTGCTAGGATAATTGGTTGAGACTATCGGGTCAATCGATCGACCTCACGGGAATCTTTCTGGCCGTTAAGATAAAATACCTAACTGAAGGTAATGCCCTTCAGCAATTTTACAAATTTTGAGGCTTGTAAGCTTATGATGCCCTCCGCTAAACTACTCAATTCCAGAATATTCAAAGGATTATCGCTGCTGTTGCCCCTGACTCTGGCAGGCGCGATCGCCTCTCCCACCTACCCGCAAGCCGGGCCGCCCCGCACTCTCAGTGTGCGATCGGACATTCAAGAAGCCGACTCTAAAACCGGCATCGTGACAGCCCGCGGCAACGTCCAAATCAACTATCCAGCCCGCCAAATACAAGCAACCGCAGCTCAAGCTCAATATTTCAGCCGCGAGCGCCGGATCATTCTCAGCGGAGACGTTTACGTATTGCAGCAGGGCAACAGCCTGCGCGGCGAAACCATAACATACCTCATCGACGAAGGGCGGTTTATTGCCCTGCCAGACAACCCAGGACAGGTAGAATCTGTTTATCTGGTGGCCCCGGAACAAGATGCAGCAGCCCAAAATGCAGTGGGCTCCCCACGTCCAACTACAGCCCCCCGGTAACAGTGGCTCGCAGCAGCGAAATTTCGCCTCAGCCAAAACATACTACTTGGGATAGATGCGAAATTTCGTCTTTATAAAACTCACAAACTTGAAAAGGTAAAATTTAAATTAGAGAGTCGATCGCACAAAGCCTCAGTCTGAAATTTAGCTTGTAGAGGTTGCCGGGAGCGAAAATGAAAATTGTACTCGAAAATATTCACAAATCCTACGGAAAACGCAATGTAGTCAGTCGCGTCAACCTGTCGGTAGCCCAAGGAGAAATCGTAGGACTGCTAGGCCCCAACGGTGCAGGCAAAACCACAACATTTTACATAGCAACCGGATTAGAAAAACCAAATCAAGGCACCGTTTGGCTAAACGATTTAGACATCACTAAATTGGCGATGCACCAGCGAGCGCATTTGGGAATTGGCTATCTCGCTCAAGAAGCAAGCATTTTCCGAAACATGAGCGTGCGCGACAACATTTTGTTAGTCCTAGAACAAACTCAAGTGCCGCGCTGGGAATGGCGAGAGCGAGTCGATTTCCTATTGCAAGAATTTCGCTTAGAAAAAATAGCATCTAGTTTGGGAATTCAAATCTCTGGGGGAGAAAGGCGGCGGACTGAACTAGCCAGAGCATTAGCCGCTGGGCGAGACGGGCCGATGTTCCTATTTTTAGACGAACCGTTTGCAGGCGTCGATCCGATCGCCGTAGACGAAATTCAAACCATTATTGCTAAACTGCGCGATCGTAAAATCGGCATCCTCATCACAGATCACAACGTCCGAGAAACCCTCGAAATTACCGATCGAGCCTACATCATGCGAGACGGCCAAATTTTAGCCTCCGGGGCTGAAGAAGAACTCTACAGCAACCCTTTAGTGCGACAGTATTACTTAGGTGACAACTTCGTGCGATAGTCTTTTGAAGGCATTCCGCAAACGGCATAATTTTAGATTTGAGATGTTAGATTGAGGAGCAAACTGCAAAAATCCCAAACTATGAAAATAGCAATATCCAATTCTTTGAATCCCATCAACTGGCTGCCGAGAATTTCCGTAATGGATTGGTACATTACCAAAGAACTAATCGGCCCATTTTTATTTGGCGTCGGACTCTTTACATCCGTCGCCGTCACAGTTGGAGCCTTATTTGAATTAGTCCGCAGAGTAGCAGAATCCGGCCTCCCCTACGGCGCAGCCATAGAAATTTTTCTCCTGCAAATTCCCTACTTCGTAGTATTGGCTTTCCCCATGTCAATGCTGCTAGCAACCTTAATGGCCTACAGCCGAATGTCCAGCGACAGCGAACTCATCGCCCTCCGCAGTTGCGGAGTTAGCGTGTACCGATTAATATTGCCTGCTGTGATAATGAGTTTAATTGTTGCAGGCTTAACTTTTGGTTTGCAAGAGTTAGTTGTACCCGCCGCCAGCTACAGAGCAACTCTGACTTTAGACAGAGCCCTGAAACGAGAAAAACCGATATTTCAAGATAGAAATATTATTTACACAGAATTTCGCAAACCAGAAAAAGGCGGCGACGAAATCCTCGCCCGCTTTTTTTATGCAGAACAATTTGACGGCCAGCAAATGAAAGGTTTAACAATTATCGATCGCTCCACCCCAGGCCTCAATCAAATCGTTTCTTCAGAATCCGCTACTTGGAATCCCTCAGAAAATACCTGGGATTTTTTCAACGGAACCGCTTATATAGTAGCTCCTGATGGCTCTTACCGCAATATAGTTAGGTTTCAACACCAGCAGTTGCAACTGCCCCGCACGCCCTTAGATTTAGCTGCGAGAGCGCGGGATTTCAAGGAAATGAACATTGCCCAAGCTTTAGAGCGTTTGGATATCCTTAAAAACAGTGGCGACGAACGGCAAATTCGCAAATTACAGGTGCGAATTCAAGAAAAATATGCTTTTCCTTTCGTGTGCATGGTATTTGGTTTAGTGGGAGCAGCTTTGGGAACTCAACCGCGCCGCTCCGGCAGAGGAACGAGTTTTGGTATTAGCGTAGTTGTGATTTTTACTTACTATGTATTTTCTTTCATCACCAGTTCTATGGGCGTGAAAGCTGTTTTGACTCCGATTCTTTCGGCGTGGCTGCCGATCGTGTTTGGTTTGGGAATCGGAGGATTATTGTTGGCGCGGGCTGCCGCTAGGTAAGTTTTACCACTAACATTGGGAATAGGGAATTGGGAATTGATAATATCGTTTTCGTGGCCCAACTTCCATCATTTAAGGATTAGCAAAAGTATTAATTTCGCCACCGCCAATATAGCGTCCCGGAGCCAGGGAGCGGGGTGTAGCAAAAGGTTGAGGTTGAATGGGCTGCACGCCCTGATTTGTGTTTTGGGGAACAACTCCAAAGTTAGGCTGCTCCGGCAAATTAAGCTGACTCGGTGGAGGTGTTTGAAATTGAGAATTCGCTGAATTAGGAGAGAATTGAGGACTAATTATCTTGCTTCCCCCAATCCCACTTGGAAAGGGAGATGGACCGACATTTGGAAGTAGACGTGTTGGCGAAGGTATGGCTACTGGAAGTGCCACAGGTTGAACTTCAGGTGCGAAGCCTGAGCCAGATAAATTAGTTTGGTAGGGATTTTTCGGCAAAGCCACCGGTGCAGCCCCTGCATTAATTTCGGGGAGGTTCGGCACTCTGGAATTTAACCCCGCCAATGATTCAGCGACTGTAGCTGTCGGTTTTAAGAATTCTTGAGATTCCTTGCTTACAGTATTTGTCGGAGTCACAAGGGGGGGAAGTGCTGTGGGAACATTCACAGGATTGGCTCCACTTTGAGCTGTAGCGGTCGTTGGGAGCAAATTTGTCGCATTTCCTGCAGCCGGATCGGAAGCCGGTCGATCGAGCAATTTAGCCGAGTCTGCTGTTTTCTCAGCCGAAGCCGCCGTTGCCGAAGTGTTAGCAACGACGTATTTTTTCATAGCTGCTTGCAGCGGACTTAAAGGCAGAGAATTTTCGTTTTGTTTATCTGAATTAGCATCACTCGACGCCTGCGATAAAGTTGCTGTCGCTGTACCCCCAGACTCAGGCTTAATCGTTTTTATCCCGGAAGTTAGTCTCTCGCTGCTAGATAAACTCAACGCTGATGTGGCGTTTGAACTTGGCAAGCTGGAATTTTGGGGGTTATTGTTTCCGGCCTCGACAGCAGGATTTGCTAAATTTGGCAAGGGGACAAATCCGCTGCTTCCTACCTGCTTGGGTGCTGAAGATGGCTGAGGAGTTTCTAAGTCCCGATCTCGAAGTTCCTCGAATAAACCTTTGCTTTTTACTACTGATGAATTTAACAAGTTCAGTTCAGAAGCAGTAGATCCATTAAACTGATTGACTAGCACTGGTGAGCTGTCGATTTCAGCGGCAATGGCGGTATCTTCAGCAGATAGTCCCGATAGCGAAGCTGGAGTGTTTGAGGCTGGTTCTTCTTCGCCATCTATACTCAACCTTTCTGGATTTACAGAGACCTCCCAGATAAATAACCCCCCCGCACACAGCACGGCTAACGGAGCCCAAACCGCCGGTTGGGTCCAGTGGCGCAACCGCGCTATTAGATAGCGGACTGATGTAGGAAATCGCTTAAAAATTGACATAGTTTTGCTTCCTTCCGAGCGTGCGGATTTAAAACTATTTTTCCTAGTCTACCACATCAATCTTGATTATTTTTGCTAGGCAGGGGTAAGTGCGATCGGGATCATCTCGGTTTGGCTTTTACTGTCGGTGTGCGATCGTCCGGCTGGCTATATTTATAGACTTTGCTGTGCGGGGCGGATCGGAGTCCCAAAAAACGCTTTTTACTTTCTGCCCAGATGCTCCGAGTACGATCGAACTTTTGATTGAAAGTTGTGACAGCTCAATGCAACAGGTGAAAATCCATAAAGCACTGGTAGGAATATGTCTGGCTTTCCTCCAATCAAGGGGCATAAGATGATAAAATTGTATGGGATGCTGTGCCATGCCTGCCGGGTCTGTCAGCAGAGCGACCTCAAACCAAAATGTCAAACCAAAATGTCAAGGTAAAATTGGCAATTGCTGAGAACAACACGAATAGGAAAGTTGAGAGGAAATTAATGAAAAAAATAGTAGAAGTATTAGCAAATCGGGAACAACTAATAGATCGATCGCTGGAGATTGTGCTGTCGAAAATCTCAGAAGCCATAGCAGAACGCGGACTTTGTACGATCGCCGCAGCGGGCGGAAGCACACCAGAACCACTCTACAGAGCGCTCGCAGCCCAAGACCTGCCTTGGGACAAAATTCACGTTTTCTGGGGCGACGAACGCTACGTTCCCCCAGAACACCCAGACAGCAATCAAAAAATGGCGCGCCTCGCGTGGCTCGATCGAGTGAATATCCCCGCCAGCAACATCCACCCCATGCCCACAGGCGCCGGCGACCCCGCAGCCGACGCGGAGGCGCACCAAACCGAATTACAGCAGTTCTTCAAAGTATCCGACGGCGAGTTTCCTGCCTTCGACATCATTTTATTGGGCATAGGAGACGACGCCCACACAGCCTCTCTATTTCCCGGCACAGCAGCCTTGCAAGTCCGCGACGCCCTAGTAACTGTCGGCAACAAAGACGGTCAACCCCGCATTACCTTTACAGTCCCCTTAATCAACCGGGCCCGGTGCGTCATCTTCATGGTCGCAGGAGCCAGCAAACAACCCGCCCTAGCTCAAATTTTTGCCCCCGCAGCCGACGAAATGACCTATCCAGCCAGACTCGTTCAAGCAGAAGGCGAACTTTGGTGGCTGCTCGATGCGGCTGCTGGCTCCTCCGTAAAATAGCCGACAGAGCCGCCAGCGTGCCAAAACAGTCAGCATTCATTATCACTAACTCAATCTTGCCCATCACAGCTAACGTCACAGCGTCAGCTCAGTTGCTAGTATGAGCGAAGCAATATAAGAATTGTGGCGGTTAAAGTTAAAATTTGACCATATACACGAGTATTTTTATGAGGCTGATTTAAAAATCTGGCCGATAGCAAGGAGAAATCGATGATTGTCTGTCCCAATTGCAATCACCAGAACCCCGACGGGGCCAGCCAGTGTGAGGCTTGCTACACGCCTTTACCTGTTACCGCAAGTTGCTCGAACTGCGGTGCAGCAGTTCAGACAGATGCAGCATTTTGCGGTCAGTGTGGCTTTAACTTGCGTCCGGGTTCCATAGTTCCAGAAGTTGAGGTGACAGTACCGTCCCCCTCGCCTGTAGGCCCCACAGTGGTATCGTCACCGGCGCCGGATTTAGTGCCACCCGAACCCCTGATGGCAATGGAACCTCTAGTTACCCTGAATAAGGGGCTCAACTTGGAAAAAACTACCGCCAGCATTCCGACTACTCCTGATCCCCCGCCTTCGCCCTCGGTTCCTGTTACAACTGAATCGGTGGCAACACCAGTAAATATCTCTCCTCCGGTTCCGGGCCCACAGCCAGCAGGTGTAGCTAAAACTCAACTGCAACAGCAGTCGGCCCGCCTGCTACACGTTCAGACAAATACGCCGATGGAATTGCCTCACAGTCTGGCTGTGGTTCACATAGGCAAGCCAAATGACTTAGTGCCGCCGGATATTGATGTTTCGGGATTTGCTAATTCTGAGATAGTTTCTCGGGTACACGCAAATCTCCGGGTGGAGGGAGATGCTTGCTACCTAGAAGATGTAGGCAGTTCCAACGGCACTTACGTCAACAATACTCCGCTACCCAAGGGAAACCGCCACCGGTTGCGACCGGGAGACCGCATCTCTCTGGGCAAAGGAGACCTGGTTACGTTTTTATTTCAAATCTCTTAGAGCGAGTTTGGATTGGGCGATCGAAAGTCTAAAATCTAAAATCGCATCTTGAGGCGCTCTACCAAAACTCAATGCTGCCAATGTGATTAAGCTGACCTTGCTACATCCACTCCAGTCTATACCCGTCCGCAGTTGGATATTTGAAGACGAGCAGGTCGTCCGGATCGGGCGCTCGACCGAAAACCACGTCGTTCTTTTTAGCGCTGTGGTTTCTCGTCGCCACATCGAATTGCGGCGCAGCGGCATAACTTGGGAACTGATCAATTTAGGTACCAACGGCACTTACCTCGATGGTAAGCCGATCGCTAAGGTTCCCATTGTGGACGGTCTGATCGTTCACTTGGCTCGCTCTGGGCCGAAAATTCAAATCAACGTAGGCCCGAATCAATCCTCCGTCCAGTTAGGACTTCTTAGCGTCAAGCCCAGGGAGGCTAAGGAAATTCACGCTCCCTCGGCCGGCGTGCACATGAGCACGATTCCTGTTCCCGACCACAAAGAAGTTGGCACTTCCAGGGAAGAGGACGAGTTAACCCAGGCAGATAATAATCGCCATTATTCGGAAGAAGAATATTAAATCGGCTTCTTTGGACGATCGACATTTTTCAAAGGCGGCACTCAGGAGTTTATTTATGAGTACATCACCACAGATTGTTAGGCGCAGCGAACTGCAGGGCCGCCGCACCATCGACCGCAGAACGGCGGAAGAGGTCGGCAGGGTAGATCGGGTTTGGCTCGATGCTCACTCCCAACGGGCGATCGGCTTTACTTGCAAGTCGGGACTTTTGGGCAGCAAAAAAACTTGGTTCGCTTGGGCGCAAGTAGATACGGTGGGGGAAAATGTTTTTGTCACTATTAACCCGGAATTGCCGGAACTTCATCAGCCGGAACAAGCTGTTTGTCCGATCGGGCTTGAGGTGCTCACGGACGCTGGAAATAAGGCAGGTGCAGTGGTTGACTACCTATTTGATGTCCGCACGGGTTCAGTCACCAACTACCTATTTAAATCGAGCGGCTGGCGCGGTGTTTTAGACGACATTTACTTGTTACCTGTGGCAGCTATTTCGACCATCGGCAGCAAGCGGGCGATCGTCTCTGAAGCTGCTGTATCGGAGCCAGTGCAGTACGCGGAGGGACTGCACAAAAAAGTCGGTCTGGTAGCAGAGTTTTTACATGAAGATTTCGACAGAACTCTCAAAAATGTGGCAGGTGTGAAGCGGGGCGCTCAAAGTCTGGCGGAAAAATTCCAAGATAAAGCTCTCGAAGTCAGGGATGTAGCTCAAGAAAAAGTTGCAGAGTTGAAGCGGCAAAGGCAAGAATCTGTCCCGCCAGATCCGAATCCGGAGCCGCCTGAGTCAGATTTGAGCTGAAGTTTGGCCTTCCCGCTCGCCGGGGGAGTAATTGCCGATCGCATTTTGGGGCGACGCGCGCGAGGAAGGTCGATCGGTATTTTCGCTATGAGAGATTGATCCGTTGTCGCTCAAAATTCCAGTGCTGCTCAAAGCATTGTATTTTAAAGGTATCGCATCAATAAGGAAAATGTTAGCAACTCCAAATGACCTATGCTGTTTGATACAACTCACATCTTGCACCATTCTCAAGAACAGGCTTTTCGGCCTGTTCCACAAAGAGTGAATTTTCTTGTGGAACAGGCCGAAAAGCCTGTTCCTAAACAAGTAATTGAGAATGGTGCAACATCTCAGATACAATCAACAAGTATTTTATCTAGAGACCCCAGGATTAATAATTGGTTAACTTCTTTCTTTACAAACAGCGATTCGTTGAGCAGTGACTGTCGCCCCCTCAAGAACTCGAATCAGCGGTGCAACCAGCGCGGGTCTGAGTTAAATTCTCTGGTTCGTCAGCGGGAAAAGGGTGATTTGGCCGATCGAATTGAGCGGCTCACCCATCGGCACAATCGCTCCCTCACAGCCCAAATTAATCAAGCGGTTAAGACCGCTGTCCATCACTGGGAAGTTCACCCGATTAATACCAGCGTGTTTGGTTGTTACCGAGGACAGCAAAAATTTGCGCCTGCGCCAAAAGCTAACCCTCAAAAGTTGGTTCCAATGCCTCAAGCAGCCAAAAGTTCGACTTTTAGGGCAGAGCGAGGAAATCCGGGCGCACTGATGACGGCTTTAAAAATCAAAATTTTTGCAGCTCTCTCCCAAAAAATCTCTCTCTCTCTGGAAGTATCCCCGTTTCTGTCTGGCGGTGGAGTGTCAAAACATCAGTGATTACCTTAACTCTTTTACATCCTATCCAGTCTGTCCCAGTTCAAAGTTGGTGTTTTGAATCAGAACCGGTGGTTCGGATCGGTCGATCGAACGACAATGATGTAATTATTTACAGCGCTGTAGTTTCCCGCCACCACGTAGAGCTGTGGAATCACGCCCAGGGCTGGGAAATTATTAATTTTGGTGCTAACGGCACTTATGTAAATGATAGACCGATCGCTCAGGTGTCAGTTGTAGACGGGATGACAATTCGCTTGGGCAATTCCGGGCCAAAAATCAGGATTCGGGTGGCCGCCACGAATCAACCGGGCAAAATAATCAAGCCACCGCAGCGCGAACTCCGCCAAAAGGACGAAGTTTCAAAAGACAGGTCAACTCCTTTGCCGGGGGGCGTGGGAATAATCGAAGACGATGAACTTGGAGGGATCACTCAAATCGATCTTGACTGACCGGCAGCTATCTATATATCCCTGCTGGCTAGTTCCAACAAAGCGACCGATGCCCCATTCTAGCGTCTAACTAATATTGTGGTAAGTGGCCTGATTGGTGCCTAAATATCCCTATACATTAATTAACAGCTTCTCTAGTAGGATTTCACCCTTCTAAAGATAAGATTGGGGGGATCTCGATCGATCTTAGCTCACTTTCGCTGCTTGCCCAGCGGCGGTAATCTAAGAGCAACTGGTGCATCAACCGCTGTTTGACGCTCAGCAGTACGCTCTTGAGCAAAGCATTCCCCGTTGCTTCTAAAATGGGTTTGGGCGTCAGCCAAAACGGCGGCGGTAATTCTACTTGCACTTCCAAATCCGCTTTTCCCTTCAAGTATGCTACCCCGCTGCTTTGGTGTACACAAAGCTTTCCTTTGAGATTGAGAGCAAAGCGATCGTTTATATAACCCACGCCACGAATTTCGCAGGCGACGGACTCCAAATTGATTGTGCCATCCGACTGGGCCCACACCCTCATGTCTACTGTGGGTTGAATGCTCAGCATCATAAATTGTAACGGTCGCATTTTTAGGCGGAAACAGTCATCGCTTAGCTGTTGTGTGCGACTTTGATCGACCAGGGCGTTCACCAGTCGCCTCGGCTGGCGCAGATAATGTTGAATGGGAACTCGTTCCTCTGGTACGGCGATCTCAACGGATTGGGAAGAATTAAAGCGGGTATACATGAGAAAATATCAAAATATAGGATTCCTAAGCATATCTTAATAAACTATCACCTTTTTTAAGGTGACATAAGTTGCCCCCTAAGTCGTGTACCCAGCAATGTCATCCGAGAAATCACTGATAAAAGCTTTCGGGACATCGCTAATTTTTCATCATACTTCCTAGCTGATGAGAGTAAAGCAAACATTTGTAACCTAAAATTGCCTCTAAATGAAAATTTCGTTAGCGAAGCCCTCGAAGAGGATCGCACATCTCGGCCCTGTTGGTACAAATGCAGAAACAGCGGCTCTAGCTTATGTCAATTGGTTGAGCCTGGAAACTAACTTGGAATGCACCCTGTGTCCTTATTCCACCATTTCTCAAGCGCTAGAGGCATCTGCCGTAGGGCAGGTTGACTATTCAGTTGTGCCCGTCGAAAATTCGATCGAAGGCAGCGTGACTGTCACCTTAGATACACTGTGGCGACTCGATCAACTCCGCATTCAACACGCCTTAGTTTTGCCAATTTCCCACGCCCTGGTGTCTAATGCCAAAAATTTTAACGAGATTCAAAAAGTTTACTCTCACCCGCAAGCGCTAGCTCAGTGTCAGGTATGGTTGGGGCAGTTTATTCCCTCAGCTCAATTAATTCCGGCCAATTCAACCACGGAAGCATTGCAATATCTCGAAGATAGAAATGTAGCGGCGATATCTTCGCCAAGAGCTGCTGAACTTTACCATTTGCCAGTGTTAGCTCACCCCATTAATGATTATCCCGATAATTACACTCGGTTTTGGGTACTCAGCAGGAGTGGGGGAGAAATCGCCAACGTAGAACCAGGGGAGGGATCATCCATTAAATCCATTACAGAATCTGCTTCTAAGTTGATCCTTGATGCTTCACCGTCTAATTGCACCCATACCTCACTAGCTTTTAGCGTACCTGCCAATATGCCGGGAGCACTGGTAAAACCTTTGCAAGTATTTGCCAGTCGGGGTATTAATTTAAGTCGGATTGAATCTAGACCGACTAAAAGATCGCTCGGAGAATATATTTTCTTTATGGACGTTGAGGCTAACGCCTGCCAAGCATTTGTTCGATCGGCACTCGAAGAGTTAAAAAATCACACAGAAACTTTAAAAATCTTTGGTTGCTACAGCTTAGTGTCAGTAGTATAATTTCTTTTTATGTACTATACTTTTTAAGTAAAACTTAGGAGGCTGGCGAGATGAATGCTGATGAACTTCTCAAGCGATACGCAGCCGGAGAAAGAAATTTTCATGAAACCAACTTGAAAGAGGCTTTTTTGCGAGAAGCTTTCCTAATTCATATTAATCTAGCCTGTGCAAATCTGAAGGAAATCAATTTTGCTTTGGCGAACTTAATGGGGGCCAACTTAATAGCTGCCAAGCTAAAGAATGCCTGCCTGGTGATGACCCGCCTAAATGGGGCTAACCTGAGCGGAGCCGATCTAACTTTCGCAAGATTAACAGGAGCTGACTTGATTGAAGCAAACTTGGAAAACGCCAACTTGAGCGACACCAAAATGATTGGTGTTAATTTGAGCGGAGCAAACTTGAAAAACGCCAACTTGATGGAAGCAAACCTCTTAGATGCTTGCTTGGACAATACAAACCTTGAAAAAGCCAATCTAAGCGACGCTAAACTGCGGGGTTCGAGTCTGAGAAAAGCCAACTTGAGAAAGGCTTTTTTGTGTGAAAGTAACCTTGAGGGCGCAGATTTAAGAGAAGCAGATTTGAGCGGTGCTAATTTGAGCGGGGCATTTTTATGCGGGGCTAATCTGGAAGGAGCTAAGTTAGATGAGGCAATTTTAAGTGGGGCCATACATTTTTGCGTCAGACAAGTTTGAGTTCACGCAATATATAACCGGAGAATCCGACAACTAAGGACTAAAAAATATACTATTGACTTGGCTGAAAGTGAAGTCTATTTGCTGCTGTACCTTAGCAAAATGAAGCTGCATCTTGAGGATCTCTTTCTTGGAATTAGCTTGAGCAATCTTACTTTCCAAAGCCAGCAAGTTGCGGTTGAGATTTTCTACTCGCACAGTTTGGTAGTCTAAGTCAATTTTTAGTTCTGCAGCCTGCTCGAATTGAACCTGCTGGCGAACCACGGCGAGGCGGACTGAATTTTCATCCTGTGTCTGAAGAGCTAGCAAAGCTCGCTGCTGCCACTGGTTGGCTTGAGATTCAGCTTGATTGTACAGCCACTGAATCCGCAGTTGGGCGGAAATCGCGATGCCAACAGCCTGACGCAGTTCTTTGAGAGGTTCCTGAATTTCTAAGATTAATAGTTCCCAAAGATTCATCAGTTCGCTGGTAAATTCTTCGCGTTCTACAGAGGCTACCAGTGCTTCTAACAGCAACAAATTTGGTTGCATCTGCTGCGTAATTGTCTCAAATATTAACTGTGCTTCGGACATTTGCCGATCGTAATTTTTTTCTGAGACTGCACCGGATGAGTGCTTTAATATTTTTTCAGTGCTCTCTACCTTAGATTTTGAATCTACACAGGAAGCTACAAAGGCCTGTAATTTTTCGCGGGCGATCGAATTCAGCCTTTGTCGAAGCAAATCGCAGGCCGCCCGCTGCACTGGCCCTGTTTCGCTTTGACAAATCTTGATGACTATTTTTAAGCCGGCATCGCCGTAATTCAATGTCTCTCTCAAGGCGGCGATTCGATGTTCGCTGACAGAACTAGACAGCCGGTGTTTAACTCCTGCTAGTCCGCCGAGCACTACACCGCCCACAGGAGGTGGCAGTTGACCGCCTCTAACTGCATCGTAGGGTTTCGGTTGGTCGTGATTGTCTAACACAAGCATTTACTGCTATAAGGAACCTATCCGAACCTGTTTGAAGTTAAGAATTAAACAGATACCTGTTCCAAAAAAGAATGGAACTGTAGGCCATCTCCAAACCCTTAGTTCAATAACTCATTCCCAATCGAAAATCAAAAATAAAAAATCGAAAATCGAATGATTTGTGTGTAATTCTTTCTTCAATGCAGGTCAAACCGATTGTGCTTTTTCCTAGGCAAATTGGCTACTTGAGGGTATCTTTAAGTACAGTCCTCGCTGCCAAGTGATTGCGAGTCGAAGTCAAAATTTCGGTTTCGCGTTCCAATCTCGCAGCAGTATCTTGCAATTCTAAAAGAGTTTGCTGTTCTGTCGCTGCGCCGTAAAGGTAGCTGGCTACCCAATAGGACAATTCTGTAGGCAAACTGGGAATGTCTTCGGGCAGGTCGATCGGCTGATCCATCAATTTGCTGGAGAGGCGAACTACATCTCTCAGCAGTTGTTCGACATCTTTTCCCAAAGGTCTGAGGTCTTGTTGCGGCGGTGCGTCTTCGATCCATTCTACTAGACCGACTAAATAGGGTTTTTCGCGAACGGCGTCGAGGACTCGGAACCGCTGCTGACCGAGAGTCATTATTTTCATGCGATCGTCGGGCAGGCGCTGGCAGTGAATCACTTCGGCGCAACAGCCAACGGCAGAGACTTTGTTTTGGTTGGGGTCCCACATGAGCACACCGAAACGCCGATCGCCCTCCAGAATCGTATTCATCATGATTCGATAGCGAAACTCGAAGATTTGCAGCGGGAGTGGCCTACCTGGAAATAGAACCACTTCCGGCAACGGAAATAAGGGGAGTTCGCGAACTGCTACAGAGGAAGAGGATGCCATTGTCGCTCAAAAGTGACGGTACTTGCGCTTATTTTTCTTACTTTAACTGATTAAAGGCAATTCCGGGGCAGGAGCGATCGGGCTTTTTCGCTTGCAACGGGAGCGACGGCTCGCTATCTCCCGTGCTGACAGCTTGAAAAAGGCGTTATTTCGTCAAAATGTTAAATATACCTTTTTGCTAAACTAAGTAAGTCCGAAGGCGATGATAGCGACTGCTAAAGGAGCGTTTTTGTAGTGAGCGCACCTTAATTAAAAATAATTATTTAAGTTCGTGCCGGAGCAGAAATTATTGCTGATTATTAACTAATAACTAATACCTAATATAGCAACCGCCTTGGCGGTTAGGACGTTGTTAATGGCTGAAACGATTGATTTTATTGCTTCTTCCTTCTTCCTTCTTCCTTCTTCTTTCTTTCTGACATCCGTTACATCGGCTACAGAATCCCTTGCCGAACTTCCTTCTTTCTTCTTCCTTCTGCTATCACTAATGACTAGGGAAAATTCAACAAAAAGAAGGAACAATTTATTTAATCTTTGTTCCTTCTTTCCGAGTTTTCGATAAGTCAATCTACAGCTTGACTTCGATATCTACGCCGGCTGGCAAATCCAGTTTCATCAAAGCGTCAATTGTTTTGGCAGATGGCTGGTGAATGTCGATAATGCGGCGGTGCGTGCGGGTTTCAAAGTGTTCGCGAGAATCTTTGTCTACGTGGGGCGATCGCAGCAAGCAATAAATCCGCCGTTTTGTCGGTAGGGGAATCGGGCCGATCGCTGTGGCTGCTGTCCGATTTGCTGTATCTACAATCTTTTCGCAGGATGCGTCTAGAATTCGGCGATCGAAAGCTTTGAGGCGAATGCGAATTTTTTGCTGTTGAATTGTTGCCATTTTTGTTTCTTGAATTTTCGAGGTTCAGTTTGTTATTTGTTGTCTTTTTGCAGTTGTCTTTTTGCAGTTGTTTTTGGGCTAACTGCTAACAGCAGACTTCTGAGTAATAACTAATCACTAAATAGCAGAAAAGCCTGATTAAATTTGGCGGCTTTTCTGCTATTTAAGCTGTTATCGGATTCCTACTTAAGGATTTTGGAAACAACGCCGGCGCCGACGGTGCGGCCGCCTTCGCGGATAGCGAAGCGCATTCCTTGTTCGATCGCGATCGGGTGAATCAGCTCAACAGTCATTTTGATCCGGTCACCAGGCATCACCATTTCTGCTTCAGTACCGTCATCAGCGGTGAACTGTGCGATCGTGCCGGTCACGTCAGTGGTACGGACGTAGAATTGAGGGCGATATCCAGAGAAAAAGGGCGTGTGCCGGCCGCCTTCTTCCTTCTTGAGGATGTACACTTCAGATTCAAACTGAGTGTGAGGCAGGATGCTTTTCGGCTTGGCAATCACCATTCCGCGTTCAATATCCGCCTTTAAAATCCCCCGCAGCAGTAGACCAACGTTGTCGCCTGCCAAACCTTCTTCCAGAGACTTGGTGAACATTTCCACACCAGTCACTGTAGTGCTGCGAGTGTCCTTAAGACCCACCAATTCGACTGTTTCGCCGACTTTGATAGTTCCACGTTCGATCCGGCCTGTGGCGACAGTACCCCGACCAGTAATCGAGAATACGTCTTCAACTGCCATCAAGAAAGGCTTGTCAACTTCGCGTTCTGGGGTGGGGATGTAAGCATCTACTTCTTCCATCAGCTTGTAAATTTTGTCAACCCACTCATTTTCGCCCTTTATAGTCTTGGGATTAGCAAGCATCGCTTCGAGAGCTTTCAATCCCGAACCTGTGACGATGGGGATGTCATCGCCCGGAAAATCGTAAGAGCTCAAAAGTTCGCGAACTTCCAGTTCTACCAATTCCAAAAGTTCAGCATCATCCACCATGTCTTCTTTGTTCAAGAAGACAACCAGGCTGGGAACGCCAACTTGCTTAGCTAGCAGGATGTGTTCGCGAGTTTGAGGCATGGGGCCGTCTGCCGCTGACACTACTAGGATGCCGCCGTCCATTTGAGCAGCACCGGTGATCATGTTTTTCACATAGTCAGCGTGTCCGGGGCAATCTACGTGGGCATAGTGCCGACCTGTGGTTTCGTATTCCACGTGAGCAGTATTAATCGTAATACCCCGTGCTTTTTCTTCTGGCGCAGCGTCGATGTCGGCGTAGTTCTTAGCCTTTGCTTGACCTAGTGCAGAGAGAGTCATCGTAATCGCGGCGGTCAAAGTTGTTTTGCCGTGGTCAACGTGACCGATCGTGCCGATGTTTACGTGGGGTTTATTCCGTTCAAATTTTGCGCGTGCCATTCTTGATCTGTTCCTTGTTTTTTTTAGCGATTTTAGACTTGAGATTTTAGATTCTAGATTTTGGATTCAATCCAAAATCCAAAATCTAAAATCCAAAATCATTAGTTCCCTTTGTTCTTAGCGATAATGGCTTCAGCCACATTTCGCGGCACTTCTTCGTAATGGCTGAATTCCATTGTGAAGATGCCTCGACCTTGGGTTTTCGAGCGGATGTCGGTGGCGTAACCAAACATTTCTGCTAGTGGAACTTTTACAGAAACTTTGGCAATCCCCTGATCTGTCTCTTGACCTTCGATCTGACCCCGACGCGAGTTGAGGTCTCCGATGACGTTCCCGATGTAATCTTCGGGAACTTCAACCTCTACTTTCATCATAGGCTCTAGCAGCACTGGCGACGCCTTCATCACGGCTTCTTTGATCGCCATTGAACCGGCGATCTTAAATGCCATTTCTGAGGAGTCTACGTCGTGGAAAGACCCGTCTACCATAGTAGCTTTGAGGTCAATCACGGGATATCCTGCTACAATACCTGATTCGCAGGCTTCTTTCATCCCTTGTTCTGCCGGGCCGATGTACTCTTTGGGTACAGTGCCACCAACAATTTTGGAGACAAATTCAAAGCCGGTTCCGACTTCGGTGGGTTCTAGTTCGATCACAACGTGACCGTACTGACCTTTACCGCCACTTTGGCGGATAAATTTACCTTCGGCACGGACGGATTTGCGAATGGTTTCACGGTAGGCTACTTGTGGCTGACCCACGTTGGCTTCTACTTTGAATTCCCGCAGCATCCTGTCTACCAGGATTTCCAGGTGCAGTTCGCCCATACCGGCGATGACTGTCTGGTTGGTTTCTGGGTCAACGTTGACTCGGAAGGTGGGGTCTTCTTCCGAGAGCGACTGGAGGGCTTTGGAGAGCTTCTCCATGTCTTGTTTGGTTTTGGGTTCGACAGCCACCGAGATAACTGGCTCTGGTATAAACAGAGATTCCAGAATCACTGGCGCTCCTTCTTCGCAGAGGGTGTCGCCGGTGAAGGTGTCTTTCAAACCCAAGGCTGCTCCCAAGTCTCCTGCCCGCAGTTCCTCAACTTCTATCCGATCGTCGGCTTTGAGGACAATTAGGCGAGAAACCCGCTCTTTTTTGTCTTTGGTGGAGTTCAGGACGTAGGTGCCTTTTTTGAGGATACCGGAGTAGACCCTAACGAAGGTCAGCCGGCCGAAGGGGTCAGCCATGATTTTGAATGCCAGGGCTGACAGGGGCGCGCTGTCGTCTGCAAATCGTTCTGCTGTGTCGCCGTTGGGCAGGAGTCCTTGAATTGGAGGAACTTCCAAGGGCGAGGGCAGATAGTCGATGACTGCATCCAACAACAACTGAACGCCTTTGTTTTTGAAGGCAGAACCGCACAACATTGGTACGATCGTACCTTCGACAGTGCCGTGACGCAGGGCCAAGCGGATTTCGTCTTCTGTTAACTCTTCGCCTTCGAGGTATTTCTCGGTGAGGGCGTCGCTGGTTTCTGCTACGGACTCGATCAGCTTGGTGCGGTATTCTGCTGCTAGATCCTTTACTTCATCGGGGATTTCTACTTCCTCGATGTCGGTGCCGGTGTTGTTGTTGTAGATGTAGGCTTTCATCTCTACTAAATCTACAATTCCCCGGAAGTTTTCTTCACTGCCGATCGGGATTTGGATGGGTACGGCGTTCGCTCTCATTCGATCGCGAATTTGGCCGTAGACTTTGTAAAAGTTTGCCCCCATCCGATCCATTTTGTTGACGAACACGATCCTCGGTACTTTGTACCGATCTGCCTGTCGCCAAACTGTTTCGGATTGCGGCTGCACTCCCCCTACCGAGCAGAACACTGCGATCACTCCGTCGAGCACTCGCATCGAGCGTTCGACTTCGATCGTGAAGTCTACGTGTCCGGGAGTGTCGATGATGTTGATTTTGTAATCTTTCCAACTGGTGGTGATAGCAGCGGCAGTAATCGTAATTCCCCGCTCCCGCTCTTGCTCCATCCAGTCAGTGACTGCTGTTCCCTCGTGCACTTCACCCATTTTGTGAACCATGCCTGAATAGAACAGAATTCTTTCAGTTGTTGTTGTTTTGCCCGCGTCAATGTGGGCTGCGATGCCGATGTTGCGAGTTTTTTCTAGCGGGACGGTACGTGCCACAGCTACCTCCTTAATCTTGTGTTGCTGTTATAATACTATTATACTACACAGTAACCCTATTTTGCACTCCCCAGCGACTTACAAAAGTCTCTGGAGCTTATTGTTACATTTTAATATTTTTTGCAAAATTTGTTTACAAAAATATTAAGGATGCGACATGGAGGAGTCAGAGAGTGCGTGAATTTTGAGTGCGTGAATTTTGATTTTGGGAGTTTTGAGTTTGCTTGCGCGATCGCAACTGCGCCAAGAGAAGCAATCTCAACACTCAAAACTTACACTTTCCAATTTCTCACCCGATGCTTTTATACCGAACAATCGCGCTCTTCTCCATGCCCGATGTTGCAGTTAGTAGCGGTAGTGAGCAAAAGCCTTGTTAGCTTCAGCCATGCGGTGAGTTTCTTCGCGCTTGCGAATAGCACTCCCTGTTTCGTTAGCTGCATCCATCAGTTCGTTGGCTAGCTTGGCTGCCATTGAGCGGCCGGTGCGGGCGCGGGCAAATCTGATCAGCCAGCGGAGGGCGAGGGTGGTACCGCGATCGGAACGCACTTCCATTGGCACTTGGTATGTGGCGCCACCTACCCGGCGGGCTTTGACTTCGACCAGGGGTGTTGCGTTTTTGACTGCTTTTTCAAACAAGTCTAACGGTTCAGCCCCTGTGCGTTCTTGGATGGTTTTGAGGGCGTCGTAGACGATGCTGGAGGCAACGGATTTTTTGCCGTGCTGCATGATCCGTCTCACCATCATGCTTACCAACCGGCTGTTGTAGGTTGGATCTGGTGGAACTGGACGTTTTTGAATAACTGTGCGGCGAGACATAGTTCTATTTGGGATTTTTGATTTTGAATGATTGAGTTTGGGGTTTTGGAATCACATCTCGATTTATGACGATCGAGCGTGCAATTGATCGGCGCGATCGGATTTTTTTTGCTTCCCAACCCCGACGAGCGGGCGAGTTCCGTGTTATTTTTTCTCTTTAGGACGCTTGGCCCCGTATTTGGAACGACCCTGCTTGCGGTCTTTCACCCCAGCGGTGTCTAATGTACCCCGAATGATGTGGTATCTAACTCCGGGCAGATCTTTTACCCGACCGCCCCGGATCATTACTACCGAGTGTTCTTGCAAGTTGTGACCGATCCCAGGGATGTAGGCGGTGACTTCAAAACCAGAGGTCAGCCGTACCCGAGCCACCTTCCGCAGCGCCGAGTTGGGTTTTTTCGGGGTGGTCGTGTACACTCTGGTGCAAACTCCGCGGCGCTGCGGGCAACTCTTGAGAGCTGGCGATTTGGTTTTTTTCTGCGTTTGTTCCCGTGCTGAACGGATGAGTTGCTGAATAGTGGGCATGAGTTACGGCATTTCTAGCTTTTTGCTGAATATAGTGATTTGGCTGTATCCGCACTGAAAGTCCCTTCCCCTCTGGGGGGACGGGATGAATGAAAATAATTATGGGTAAGTGAGGATACCAGACTCTGTATTGTACACGACGCGTGTTTCTTTGGCAAGAAATTTGCGCGACCCGCGCTCAAACTTCCTTCCTTGCTGCAAGTTGGGAGGGGGCGAGCGCAACGGGAGAATGGTATGTGACATCCTATAATTTAGGCGCAACTATGATGATTTTCACAGCCGTCAGCAAAATTTATGACGATCGCAATATCGCGCTTTTTCGCTCAAATTACGATTATTAGGAGAGGCGCATTAACTCCAGGCTGCGATCGCATCACAGTCTATAGCCGATCTACATCACATAAAGTTATCTAAAATTGCCGGACAATAAGAAATATACATTTAGTTGACGGCAGATGACAACCAAAGCTTATATTCCTGAATATAAAATTTGCGAACTTTACTTGAACATTTGGAAATCCGGTAAGATCGATCGGGATCAGTTCCAGCAAATTCAATACGCAATTAATTCTCACAGTTTAAAAAGTTCAGACGATCGAAAAATTGTCAGCAGGCTGCTGTATGCAGTACGGCGGGGATGGGTGTCAGTGACGGACTGAGTTGCTTGGGAGTTTTGAGTCAGGGCGCGAGATTGCTTCGTGACTCCCCGGGCGTAGCTGCGTCACTGAGTTGTGAGATTGCCACCCATTTGCCGCCCACAGAGCACAACGCACACGGGGTGCAGGAGTTGTGAACTAAAATCTCATCCATAAAATTAGAGGACTCCCCAATAGATGCACCGCTCTTAAAAGGAAATATTAAGGTAAAAGGACACGGTATGTTTAATTCTACAGAACTGCTGATCGAGGCTTTCATCCAACAACTTCAGAACGGGTACAGCCGCACTTACGGAGGCTACAAATCAGACTATGCTGACATTATTGCCTGGGTGGGGGCAATGGCGTTAGAAAACATCGCCAACAGCGACGCTCTTTATCACAATGTAGAACACGCCATTTGCATTAGCTTAGTCGGTCAAGAAATCTTGCGGGGAAAACACATTCGCAAGGGCGGAGTTTCCTGCGAAGATTGGCTGCACTTCATCATTTCTTTGCTGTGCCAAGACATCGGATATGTCAAAGGAGTTTGCCGACAAGACCAAGAATCAGAAGGATTGTATGCTACGGGAAAAGATGGCATGAGAATTGCACTTGCTCCCGGTGCAACAGCGGCTAGCTTAGCTCCTTACCGAGTTGACAGAGCTAAATTGTTCATTGACGAGCGCTTCGGCAACCACAAGCTAATTAATGCTGAGATAATTAAGCAGAACATAGAACAGACTCGTTTCTCGGTGCTTGACGGCAACACTGACGAGGATGCAGTTAATTACTCTAGTTTAGTTCGCGGTGCTGACTTGATAGGTCAGCTCAGCAACCCGCAATATTTGCAGAAAATTGGCGCGCTGTTTTACGAGTTGGAAGAAAGCGGTGCTACTAAAGTTTTGGGCTATCGACATCCGGGCGACTTGCTGCAAAGCTACTCTAAGTTTTACTGGAGCGGCATTTATCCGCACATCAGTGAATCTCTCGGTTACTTGCAGTTGACGCAGGAAGGCAAACAGATTGTTGCTAGTTTGTACGCTAACATATTTCGGATGGAACACCAACGTTGCGATTCTGAGGTTGCTTGATTGCAAAAGAGAATTCAGCAGTCAGCAGTCAGCAGTCAGTTGTCAGTAGTCATTGGTTATTTGTAGGTGCTAATAACTAACAGCTCATAACGAATAAAAAAGCACAAATTACCAATTACCACCAATTACCAATTACCGAAGGGTATTTCATTCAACTCAACTAATTTCCTCATGAATTTCTGAATGATATCTGGGACACAACCAATTGCTGGGTACCAAAGAAGGCCATCCCTCCCGTAGCGCTTCCAAACAAACCGCACGCACAGTTAATTGACAGTCAAGCAGTTCTACCCCAGCTTTTTCAACTTGCTTTTTGCCAATTTTTAAAATCGATTCATCGCTAAATTCAAAGGTTTTGTGACACTGAATGCAAACTAGATGGTGGTGGTGGTGCAATTCGGGAAAATTCAGTTCGTAATGTTTGTGTCCTTCTGCTAATTCTAGTTCCCGCAAAATTCCTATCCTTGCTAATAAATGCAGCGTTCGGTAGACAGTAGACAAGCCTATTCGTTCTCCTTTATTCTGCAAACTCTTGTATAATTCTTCCGCACTTAAATGATTGCCTTGCGGTAGATTTTGAAAGACACTCAAAATAGTTTCTCGTTGGGGAGTCAGGCGGCAGCCTCTCTGGTTGAGTTCGACTTTGAGTGAGTTAGCACTGTATAAATTCATGTCGGAAAAAAATCAAAAAATTGAAGGGAGATTTTGCTGGATTATCTGTTATTTGTTCGCGCTCTTGTTTAGATTGTCCAAAAGTGTATTTTCCTTGAAAATCAATCTAAGTTTAGACTCACTCTGCTAGCCACCTATCCCCCTTGCTCAAGGTGGAACTGAAGCAGTGGTAGTCGGTATTTCAGCGTAATTTTTGTGAAGTTTAGAGCAATGTTGCGGATAAGCATTGGTCAAACAAGTCTTAGGTTCAAAGTCAGTGCAACCATCGCATCTTCAGTACAAGCCACGCACGGGCGCACTGTAAATGTGAGGCGGTAGTCCGTAGTAAAAAAATCCCAATAACAAGGAATTGGATACAAGCGCTTGATTTGATGCACTCCTTCGGGCAATGTTACGGACAGACTCCACAAAAATAATCAAAGTGGCGATACATAAATATTAGAAAAAAACAGTCATAAACCACCAAAGTACATAGCTTTGGCCACCAACAAGAAGGTAGCGACACCCAGCAAAACTAGGCGGATTCCCAAGATGGTGGTCATTTTGTCTGCGTCTTCCCATGTGTAGCCAAAGAAAGAAGTTCTTGCTTCGAGGGTGGCTGGCCCTTTGAGGGAGTAAAAGATGCCGCCGAAGCCGAGAAAGAGGTGAATCGCGCTAACGGCGAAGTACGGATCAGTATCGACAATTTTGCCTCCCCCACCCCCGCCCCAGCCGAGTCTGGCTAGATTTGGCAACAGGATTAAGCCTTGTTCGTACATGGGCAATTCTGGGTTAAAGCGGGAAAGCTCCAATAGGCTATAGGCTCCCGCCCAGAAGACGATGAGGCCGGCGTGGGCGACGTGGGTACCGAGCAAACGGCCCGAAAGGTTGATTAAGCGGGCGTTGCCGACCCACCAGGGAAATGATTTTCCGTCGGGTGGGAAGGATTTTTTTGCCATGCTGGTCACGGCGATTTACCTCTTGAGAAAGATGCCAGGGGAGTTTTCAGCGATCGCAGGTTATTGATATAGATAATCAACAATTTTAGTAGTTTCGTCAAGGGGTATTTGAGAAAAATTTTCACTTATTTGAGTTCTGGTATGTAAATCAGTAGGAAAAAACATCGTTATATCACGATTATGACTGTTTTGGGCGCTTTAGCGGAATTTGGTTTCTCGTTAGCAAAAATAGCAGCTAAAGGAATACCTCTAAATTTATTGATAAATAATATTATTAAAGAGTATTAAGCTGTTCTACATTTAAACTGTCTGTCAAAAATCAATACAACTCTTGTGGGACG
This sequence comes from Microcoleus sp. BR0-C5, assembly GCF_036705045.1. Classification (NCBI taxonomy): domain Bacteria; kingdom Bacillati; phylum Cyanobacteriota; class Cyanophyceae; order Oscillatoriales; family Microcoleaceae; genus Microcoleus; species Microcoleus sp. BR0-C5. Next base: position 8,279 of record NZ_JAUBTR010000043.1, on the reverse strand, counting down.
GGCTTCTAGCCTGTCCGGAATTTCCAATTTAAATGCGTAACAGCTTATGGCTAGAGTATTGTTTAACTACCAGCCGGGAAGTCCCGGGCGTATATTTAGAGCGGATTAATCAGAGCGCTGGGCCCCGTACCCCGTTGGGAATTACGCCCGCGTGATGAAAGGCTCGTCGGGTTTCGGTACGGAAACCGACAATTATTCTTTTATACCCCAAGATGCTCGGGAAATACTCTGATACTATATTAGCAAGTGGGGGTGGAACTACCTCACTATAAAAAGCATGAGAAAAAAAAGGAAAAAGAAGCCTGCGGTCTAACTGTACTCAGTTGACCGTCAGGTTTGTTCACGTAGCTATCCAATCCTCTCGGAAAAGACAAGGTGGAAAAAGAAATCCGGTACTTTCCTATGGACAAGCTTCTATAAAAGTAGGGTTAGAGGGAGGGCGGTTTCATTCTCACGAAAATCGCGATTTTGTAGGGGTAGTGCTACCCCTACTCCCCGTGCCTACCCCCCACAGACGATTTCACAGTTTCAGACATGGGGCAGCCACGGGGGGCAGCCCCTACAAGAGAATGAAACCGCCCTGGGGTTAGAGGGGGCTGCGGGATTGTTTTTTTCCGAATCAAGAGAGTTAAGGGCTACTTGTTGACATATTCACTCAAACTCCAAACAACAAAGCCTGAGAGCATTAGCTCTCAGGCTTTTCTAGCGGGATTTTTAACTGCTTGTTGCATTTGGCGTGCTAGCTCAAGCAGAGGATTTGGTTTCTTCAGCTACTTGCTCGTTGTTGGGCAACTCCAGGCAATAACCAGCCCCGTATACGGTTTTGATGTACCGAGGATGGCGGGGATCGGGTTCCATCTTGGTTCTCAGGTGTCTGATGTGTACACGAATAGTTTCGATGTCGTCGTCGGGGTCGTAACCCCACACTTCTTTGAGAATTTCGCTGGGAGAGACTGTCTGACCGTGGCGCTGAAGCAAGCAGTGCAGCAACTCAAACTCTAGGTGGGTCAGTTTGACTGTCTGAACGTACCAAACAGCTTCAAACCTTTCGGGGACAAGGGTCAGTGGGCCGTAGTTCAGGATTTCGGAATGTTTGGCAGCTTGGGGGATGCGGTCTGTGCGCCTTAGTAGAGCTCGCACTCGGGCTAGCATCTCTTCTAGTTCAAAGGGTTTGGTCAGGTAGTCGTCGGCGCCGGAGTTGAAGCCTTCTACTTTGTCTTGAGTTTGACTTAAGGCTGTCAACATCAAGACGGGAATGTCTGAGGTGCGCTCGTCACGCCGCAAACGCTGACATACGGTGAATCCGTCTACTCTAGGCAGCATGAGGTCTAGCATGATCAGGTCGGGCAGCAGTTGTATGGCCAGTGCCTGACCTTTGATGCCGTCTTCTGCCTGGGTGACTTCGTAGCCAGCCATTTCTAGGTTGACGGCTACGAGTTCGGCGATCGCCGCGTCATCATCAATAACAAGTATCCGGGGCATCATTATTTATCTCACCGCTAACCAGATTGGGGAGGCTACAGCCTTCTGGGGGTTCCAGGTAACTTTAACAAGCAATTTTTTAATTTTAAGCTTCATTTAAGAATTATAAGGTTGATTAAGACCTTTTTGAGCTATGTAAAAATTGTTGTATTAATTATAAGCGCCTTCAGTGGTTATCAGAAAGACTGTTCGCCAGAAATCTGGCCGGGAGTAGATTTTTTGTTGGCGGGCGCGACTTATGTGGCGACGAGTGATGATGGGATTTGAGATTTTAGAGCCACCCTGCGTTTGTTTGCTGGTAGTGGGTCATCGCCCCTGTTCTCGATCGACACCTTTGCGGGCCTGACATTGCCAATTCTGCTCTCTGCGAGTTACATATTTTCGACGATCGCCCACTCTACGACTTGTGATTTATAAACTTCGTGAGGTTGAGAAAAATTTTGTTTTTTTTGAGGGTTAGCCCTTGCTTTTTTTAGCTCTTGACTGTATTATTTAATAATAGAAATCTAACTATTTATTTTCCAAAAATTGACTATTTCCATTATTAAATAATATCATACAAATGTCAAAGAGTCTATCCCAAACCCCTAAAATTTTGGGCCGATTTTGGAAAATCAGGCAATTTTTTTGTGCCTCAGAAGCAGTGAAAGCAGTGAAATAATCTGTAACCATAGCCGACAGAACTACTGAGAAAGAGTTGATTTTTGAGCGGGCTGAGTATTTTTGTTGGGAACAGTTGCCTGAGAGCCTAATTTTTGGAAATAAAGACCGCCGATGGTGGCTAAGAATATTGTGTAAGCCGCCGCTTGGACGAGATAAAGTCGATCTCTGTATCCAAACAGTGCTTTGAGAATCACTCCTGGAAATTGTCGATCGGGCAAAATTTCCGCTGCATTCCACACCATCGGCCCTAAAATACAAGAGTGGAGTGGTGCGAGGCGATCGTAATAAACACAAATCGCTGCATACTGGCTATTCATCTGCGACAAAATCCCAGCGGCTTGGTCAAAATGTTTGAGTGCAGATACTGCCAAACCTGCCACGATTAACAGCAACAAAATCCCCATAAACTTAAAAAACAGGCGGATATCAATTTTGACACCCCACTTGAACAGTAGCGCGCCAATGATTGCCGCCCCAGTCAAACCGCCCAAAGCACCTAAAGCAGGAGTTAAACCTTGTTGAAATTGAGCGCTGACAAATATAACTGTTTCAAAACCTTCGCGCAGTACCGCAATAAAAATTAAGCCAAATACGCCCCAGCCGGCATTGCTATTTTCTGTCAAAGCTGCTGTAACTGCTCCTTCAACTTCAGCTTTGAGAAAGCGCGCTTGCTGAGTCATCCAAATTAGCATCCAGCTTAGCATTGCGATCGCCACCATCCCCAACACGCCCTCTAATAGCTGTTTAATTACTGGTGCGTAAGGCTGCTCTGATGTTGATAGTGCTGCGAGCAATCCATTTAATAGAACACCCACAAAACCGCTAGCAGCAATGCCGGCTGCGACACCTGCATAAACCCAAGAATTGAGGTGAGTTTGCTCGGCTTTTTTGAGGCAAGCTAGTACAATTCCGACGACTAAGGCGGCTTCTACACCTTCACGCAGGGTAATTACAAAAGTTGGTATTGCTTCACTAAAATTCATTTTTTATAATCATGGGGCATGGGCAGGGGGCATTGGTCATTGGTCATTGGAAATAACAACTTACCACTAACCAATAACCAATAACAATGATTAAATCAACTATAATCCCGCAGCATTTTTTTCAATTCTACTTGGTGCAATTCTTCTTGTCCAATTAGATTGCGGGCATATTCTTCCAAATAAACGCTGGAGTCTGTCACAACGTCAAGTAAAGATTTATACTTTTTGAGCGCTTTTTTCTCGTGATTTAAACTTTCTTCTAACAAGTCTTTCACCGAGTGTTTGTAGGTTTCTTCGATGGGAGCAATTTTCTGACTGGGATGCCCCTCTAAACCGGTGAGAATTTCTCCTGCTTGTTGGGCGTGGAGTAGGGATTCCGTGGCTTGTGCTTTAAAAAACTGCACGATGGGAATCCGGTTTGGCCCTGTCACCATTAGTGAATAGTGGGTATAGCGCACGACACCTGCAAGTTCCCATTCCATGATGGTGCATAGCAGTTCCTGAGTTTTTTTTTCGTCAAGTTCTTTCATTTGTTGTTTTAGATGTAGAATGCCTTAGAGGGCGCTGTTTATAATATCACATTTAAGTTAAAAATGAAAAGTAAGGTGCGGATGGCGCACCTTACCGGAGAGATGTTGTATCTGAGTTAGGGGTTAACTTCTAAGGTTCCTGTAGGAGCAAACACTACAGTAAACTTAGCGACTGGTGCTGCACTGTTACTGCTGCTAGTTTCGGAAGATTTCAGCAGATTTGGCAAAGCACTTTCTTGGGTGTAATCCTTGGCTGGTTGATTAAGGGGCTGGAAATTGCCGATCGCCCCATCTTGACTTGTACTGACTCGATAGACTAGATTTTGATTCAACGTAGGGCTAGTTTGCCAAGTCTGATTTATGCGATCGTAGACTTTTAGAGCTAACTCATCTAGTTTGACGCGATCCGTAATTTCTGCTGTCTGATTTGTTCCATCCACCGCCTGAACTTGCTGCTGGCCTGCTGATACAGGTACAGCTTGGACAGTCTTATCTGTAGGGCTACTCGCAATAGCGGTTTCAGTAGACCTATTAGTGAAAGGTACAACCTCTGGAGACTTGTCAGGCAAATTTTTGGGGTTGTAAATAGCTAAGCTGTAATTATTTGCAGCCGGAAGCCCACTGTTACTCGAAATAGCTGGTTAGGCCCCGCCCTTAGCAACAGCATTAGCGGGATTTGGCCGCTCGATTCTCAAAGATTTGACATGAAAACCGCGAAACTTTTCTTTTTGGCTAAGGCGCCACATTGCGAGGGGAAAAGTCAATCGATTTGAGATTTGAGATTTGAGATTTGAGATTTGAGATTTAAGCATTGACTCCACGGATAAATTTGGGGGCTCCTTTATCGGATACAGGTTTTTTATTTCTGGACGGATGAAGCCGGGGGCTTTTATCCTGGATGTTTTCGGTCAATCGATTTGAGATTTGAGATTTGAGATTTGAGATTTAAGCATTGACTCCACGGATAAATTTGGGGGCTCCTTTATCGGAT
>NZ_JAUBTR010000043.1:0-3530 GCF_036705045.1 Microcoleus sp. BR0-C5 | reverse complement strand
ACAGGTTTTTTATTTCTGGACGGATGAAGCCGGTTTGGAGTTGAATCTGTAAAGAAATATTGATAATTCTTATCAAAAAGCATCAAGGTGCGGGTGGTCGGTAAAATATCCGAATAATTCTTCAGGATTATTTAATGTAAAATTTCTCATCCTCAAAATTCTGCCGATGAGGCGCTAATCTATATCCCATAAGCGATCGCCCGCCGCAAATCCTCCGATCGCTCGATCGCAGAAATACCCCCACAGGGGATGGTAAATTTTTGTAAAAAATAGTTGACTAAAGGGCTGGAAGTTCTCTTGTTTGGGATACATCAATGCACATACCTGATGGTTTTCTTTCACCGCCAGTAGCCGTTGCCACCGGCATAGCAAGTGCAGCAGTAATTGCAGTTGCCCTGAATCGAACCCGCGCGAGTCTTGGACTCCGACAAGCCCCAATCATGGGCTTAACCACAGCTTTCGTATTTGCAGCCCAGATGATCAACTTTCCCGTAGCCGGCGGCACCAGCGGCCACTTGTTGGGAGGAGCGCTGGCATCCGTCGTTTTGGGGAACCCTTGGGCGGCAACTTTAGCGATGAGCACAGTTTTTATAATTCAGAGCGTCTTGTTTGCCGACGGGGGCATCACCGCCCTGGGAGCCAATATTTTTAACATGGGGCTAGTTGGCATTTGGGTGGGCTGGTGGCTGTTGCAGCCATTGCAGCAACTTTTGGGAGGTTCCAGAAATCGTTTGCCCCTAGCCGCGGGCATCGCCGCTGGCCTCAGCGTCGTGGCTGCTTCGATTTGTGTGGCGATCGAACTGGCAATTTCTGGAACAGTAGGGCTCAATATCGCATTGCCAGCAATGGTAGGCGTACATATTTTAATTGGCATTGGCGAAGGGGTAATTACAGGCGGCGTTTTAACTTATCTCGTCAAAGTGCGGCCGGATTTACTGCCGGGAGAACAGCCACAATTGCAGAAATGGGTAGTGCCAGTAATCGGAGTTTTATTAATTTCCGGGGTGCTTTCACTGTTCGCATCAAGTTGGCCTGACGGGTTAGAAGCGGTAGCCGAAAAATACGGCTTTAAAGATAAAGAAGCTGTGGCGATCGAAAATCCCACTCCTTTAGCAGATTACACAGTTAAAGGATTAGAAGAACAGCCTATTGGTACTAGCATTGCTGGACTTTTAGGGTCTGCCTTCAGCTTCGGCGCAGCTTTTGGGATTGCTCAGTTGGTGGTAAAACCTAAAGATGTCTAAACTCTCCATACCTTTTCGATTGCGAGTGTCTCTCACAATTGTGATTGGCATGGGTTTTCTGAAGACAGGCGCTTGGCTGTGGCTGGAAATTTATGGGGCGATCGCACTTTTTTGGTCGTTTTGGCTCCGGGCTCCGGTGCGAACCCTAGCGCAACTGTTGGGAGCAGAATTGGTTTTTCTCTCCTTATTAGTGCTGCCCCAAGGTTGGGAACGCGCCAGTTTTCTGTTGCTACGTTCCCTAATTTGCCTGCTAATTATGAACAGTTTTTTGCTAACTTTGCCACCCCACAGTTTCGGAATCGCCCTCAAAGGATTACCCCTACCAGCAGGTTTGCAAGAGATTGTACTTTTAACAGGACAATACTTAGAAATCCTGCTGGCCGAAGTCAACCGCATGAAAATATCTGCCCAACTCCGGGGCTTGTCCGGTACCGGAGGATGGCTGCGCTACGCCAGTGCTTCCATGATCGGAGCGCTTTATTTGCGAAGTCTCGATCGGGCAGAAAGAGTACACGCAGCCATGCTAATTCGGGGATATCAAGGAAGTTTGCCCGCCGACTCAAAATCGACACCAAAAGAGCGACTGTGGCTGACACTAGCAATTGTAATAGCAGCCGGATTAACAATAGCTTCTTACGGTTATTCGTAATTGGGCATTGGGCTTTTAACTGGTTCCCAGGCTCTGCCTGGGAATCCATATCCAGAGGCTCTGCCTGGCTTCTTGCGGAGGAAAATTGGAGGCAGAGCCTCCCGATCTGCGTTCCCAGGCAGAGCCTGTGAACGAGTAGAATTGGTAATTGATTAATTCATTCCTCTACCTTTTGCCTTCTCCCTTCCCCTCTCTGCGCCCTCTGCGCTCTCTGCGGTTAAACACTCTTAATCCTAAAATAGAGGAAAATAAAACTTGAGTAGACTAAAATCCGTGCCAACAATCGAAGTAGAAAACTTAGTATTTGGCTATCCCGATCAAAAGCCAGTATTGCGGGGAATTTCTTTTACTTTGCAACCGGGAGAAAGAGTTGCTCTACTCGGCCTGACTGGTGCTGGTAAAAGCACTTTGCTGGAAAACTTAATCGGATTAAAAATGCCTCAAGCGGGCGAGATTAGAGTGCAGGGAAAAAAGTTGGAAGAGGCGACTTTATCGCAAGCGCGCAGGCAGATTGGATTTTGCTTTCAAGATGCTAACGACCAGCTATTCATGCCGACTATTTTAGAGGATGTCATGTTCGGGCCGCGCAATTACGGAGTGCCGCCGGGAGTTGCGCGCGATCGAGCTTTATCACTATTAGACGAATTTGGTTTAGTAGAATTTGCCAACCGTTCGGCCCACGAACTTTCGGGAGGTCAAAGAAGATTAGCAGCCTTGGCAGCAATTTTAGCATTAGAGCCGGCAATTTTAATCTTAGACGAGCCGACCAACGGACTAGATCCCTCGTGGCGGCGTCACTTGGCTAAGGTTTTGTCCCAATTGCCGATCGAGGTAATTTTGATCGCTTCTCACAACTTAAATTGGATCGGTAAAACGACTCAAAGGGCTTTAGTTTTAGCGGATGGTGAGATTAAAATTGACAGACAAACTAAAGATTTGCTTGCAGATAAATCAACTCTCGAATATTACAATTTGCCGCCAGATTGGTAATTAGTCATTAGTCATTAGTCAGCTCGCGAAGCCGAAGGGTAGTCCGTCGTCATGTTTGACTGTCCCCGCGATCGAACGTCCGTCGTCATATTTTGCTGTCCCCGCGATGATCGAACGTCCGTCGTCATTAGTCCAGTTTGTAGGGTGTGTTGTAAGCGCAGGTTGAGTTTTTAGCAATACGGTTGACTTAACGCTTTTTGACGAATTTCAGAGCGCGAGTTTATAGGCAATACAGGCATTTTTCTCAAATCAGATTGTTCTTAAGTCAACTGTATTGGAGTTTGTCGGACACTCCATACCCTACACACTCAACTTCCTTCTTCCTTCTTCCTTCTTTTTGCCCGCTCGCGAAGCCTTTATAGCCAGGGGTAACGCATCTTATTGAACGCTGTTCATAAGTCAATACGGTTAACTTAACGCTTTTTGACGAATGTAATCTCAGGATTTTATAGGCAATACACGCATTTCTTGAAAGTCAGATTGTTCTTAAGTCAACCGTATTGCAATATATAGCGGTTCTCAGAAAGATTCGCGGACGTAGTTGGGCTTGGGCCCAATACGTTTAGTGGTTATATACAGCACTTCCGGATGTTATGAGGTACAGTAGCAGCAATTAGTAAACCAGTTTTTGAGATGTTTCGGATTAA